>JAKZUG010000332.1:0-4721 GCA_047516705.1 Candidatus Poribacteria bacterium
CAGAAGTTTGACGAGTGGCTCCAGGGGAAACAGATCACAGACGGGCTGCTCGCTGAATATATCACACACCTGTTCGACCTGGGTAAAGCACCGGGAACAATTAGTATCGCTGTGTCCGCGGTAAAGTGGTATCTCAAGCACCGCAATGGCGGAACACCTGTGGAACTCCCCATTGCGTCCGCGACGCTATCGGGTATCCGTCGAGAGGGCAGAGATCGGGGGCGTGGACAGCGAAACGGACTCACGTGGAAGGAAGTTGAAAGGATATGTGCGGTTCAGGAGACAGACGGCACACTCCGCGGACGCCGCAATTCTGCGATATTGCGTGTTATGTCGGACGGTCTACTGCGCATATCGGAAGTAACAGAGCTTCGCATAGACGACCTCGAGGACAGCACCCTTCGGATCCGGTTCTCCAAAACGGATCAGGAGGGTCAGGGCGAACACCTATACCTTTGCGAGGACACCCGCCAGATAGTTTGTGAATGGCTGGAGCGGTCGGGGCTGACGGCAGGCTATCTATTTCGGCGTATGACTGCACGCGGGGACAATCTCTACATCAACAAAGACACCGGTGAGCCGTATAAGTTAACTGACGACGGTGTGCGAAGGATTATCAAGAGCTGTGCTGCCAGGGGAGGTCTTTCGGATAAGGTGTCGGGGCATTCGCTGCGGATTGGAACAACCGTATCTTTGGCACAGGCTGGTGCAACTCTTGTGGATATTCAGACTGCGGGTCGCTGGAAGGATCCGGGTATGCCCGCACACTACACACGCGCCCAGTTCGCCGAGCGCGGCGCAATCGCACGATTCAAAGACGGAAAGTTGCAATAGTATACACGCTTGACCAAGTGAATCTGTCTATCCCAGTCGTCACGGTTGCATCTGGGGATCACAGGCAGCGATGTCCCTTGCAGCGGAGAGGAACAACCGGCGGTTTTCTGGGTTTCCAAAGCCCGCTCCCTCATCTACGAATCAGCATTTTTCGGGTTGCAGCATAATCTCCTGCAATGAATGTATAAAAATAGAGACCGCTTGCAACAGGTTCACCAAAGGCGTTCCTGCCGTCCCAATAGACGGCACTCGCTTTGTTGATGTAGAGACCAGCAGATTGATACCCGACTGCAAAGCGTCTAACGAGGCTACCATCGGTTGCATGGATCTCGATAGCCACATCAGCAGGTACGGATAGCATATAGGGTATCCATGTCTCAGGATTGGACGGATTGGGGTAGTTATGCCAGAGTTGCGTCTGGATGGGGAGTTGAGCGAGCGGAGCAGATCCGATCGGAAGTTCGTTCGCTACAAGGATAAGGTCGTTAACGTCAACAACACCATCACGATTAACATCCGGGTTTGGGTTCGGATCGCCTGTGATGTGTTCGCCGTATCGGGAAGCGACGATCACAAGATCAACGAGATTGACCACACCATCACTATTGACATCCGTGTAGTTTTCGATGACAACAGCCTCTATATCGCCAGCGGTAAGTGACCACTCCTTCGCTATACTGCTGCCGTGTGTGTCGAACATACGGATATAGACACTATTGGAAGGGAAGGTCATAAAGTATCCGGGCAGCTGGAATGAGACAGTCGCACTTTCGACATCGTTGAGTTTCTTGCAATCGTAGACCGTTGCACCTGTGTCATCGCTCATCGGATCTATAGTGCGCTGCGGCACAAGAAAGTGAACAACGTGGATACCGTCCGTGTCACCAACTTCAAACTGGAGCGTATGACGCATTCCGTTTTCGGGATAGATCGGTGCTGAAACCAATTTCATTGTAGGCGGGGAATTGGAAGTTGCCATAACAGGATCGTCCTGATTCAAGAACGGACTGACATTCAACGCAGCTGCGGAGCAGTCCGAGAACTCCCGGCGGCTATTTCCGTAGGACATGAAGTAGGAATCGTCGCGGAAGTCGTGCTCTAAGTTGAAAGCGTGTCCGAACTCATGCGCGATAAGCGTGATACCATAGTCGCCAGACACACAATCCCCAGCAGAGACAACGAGCGCAGGACCGCCATCTAAATATGCGATACCGCAGTACCCTTCAATACGATCCGCGCTGCTATCAACGACAATGAGATAGACATCTCTCTCAACATCAAAGCGGGTCTTGACTTCATCGCTAACTTTCCGAAGCGTATCGGTATGGTAGTATGCGTCACTGTAACTACCGGTGAAGGCATGCACGATGAGCTTGCCATCACTATCCGTTTCTATCTCAAAAGTTTTCCTACCGTAACCGTGTTCCTCTAATTGTTCAGCATAAACCTGTTGCACTTCTTTGAGCTGTATATCAAGGGCATCGGGGATATTCCATAGTGCTGTTCGACCGCGTGGCACGAAATGGATGACGCGTACTATTCGTTTGCGTGTAGTAGTAGTAGTAGTAGTGGGTATCTCAATGGTTGTGGTCCCTGCGGCATCAGCATCGAGGAGTTTAGCATCAGCAATCGTTGCATGATCACAACCGTTATTTTCGTCCTCGTCAACAATGATCTCAAGTTCTCTGGCACCGGTCGGGATTGCAAACACAACGTGGATGGGAGGCACATTTTGTCCGTTTACCGAACCTTGTATAAGATCAGATTGGAAAACGAGTCTGCCGTCGATGTTGAATGTGAAGAGCCCGCTGCCAGCGTGTCCGCAATTGGCGGGGTCTTGTTCGTCTGACATACCGATATAAGCCTCAAACCTAACGTAATCACCACCGGTAAGATCGTAGACGATTTTGGCATTGGTATGTGTCCCAAGTCCGCGCGCAAAATAGACACCACCGATAACGATTTCATTACGCTGTCCGGCACCGTGTCCGATGGTAGCGTTATCCGTATCAATAGGACCACCCCAACCTGTCCAGTTAAGTCTGGCATTTTTCGGGTTGAGTCCGCAGGCGTTTGGGGCAGGCTGGCTACCCCCGATAAAGGACAAATAGGTCACACCCTCGCGTGTGTCTTCTTCAACAACAGTTTCATAGTCGTTGAGGACATTCAGGTTTTCGCTATTGACTTTTCGGATGGGGTTTCGGCCGGGACCTACGAGGTTATGGCAGTCCTCCTTTGCGCTGTAGGCATTGAAGACAGTGAGTGCGAATGTAAGTACCGTGATGATGTATTTCATAGGCTGAAGATAAAGAAATAACGATTTAAGGATTCACCGATTTAGCGCAACGAAAACCGTGGTTGGTAAAAATAAGCGCAGGCAGACAACCATTACGATTGGCGACCCATACTCCGTTCAGCGAGTAGTACCAAGAGCCACCACGTACCACACGCGATTTATTAATAGAAACTATCTTATTTTCTCCATCTTTTACAATGATGTTAGCAACCGGATTCCGACGCGGAGAGTTCGTATATAAATTTTCATCATACGCATCAAAACACCACTCTGCTGCGTTGCCTGCCATATCATATAAACCATATCCGTTCGCAGGATAACTGCCAACCGGAGCAGTGTATGCGTAGCCATCATCAATATTTTTATCCGCATGATTATTTCCCCATTTTTCATCCCAAACGTTGCTGAGGTTCTTATCCGCAAAATTACACTGTGTGCCATCCAGCGCGGCGTTGCCCCACGGATGCTCTTTCCCCACCAAGCCACCGCGTGCCGCTTTCTCCCATTCTGCCTCTGTAGGGAGCCGCTTTCCTGCCCATTTCGCGTATGCCATCGCATCATGCCAACTTACACCTACAACCGGATGTTGATCCGTTGGAGAATACTTGGAATATGATAAGGGGCGATGTCCAGTGGCACGAAGAAATCGATTGTATTGCCCAATGGTCACTTCGTATCTGTCAATATAAAATGCATCAACGTAAACAGCATGCACTGGTCTTGTAGCGGATGTCCATTTGGTCCCATCGTTGCTTCCCATCTGAAATTCGCCAGCCGGAATCAGCACCATTTCAGTACCATCTTTCCCAATGATTGTCTCTGGGACATCTAGAGACAGCAACCGCTTTTGCTCATTGGTGATGACATCTTCCTCAACAGTTAATTTTGGCACACTCGGTTTCGATTTCGGTGGTACTGGCTCCTTTGTTATTTTCTCACGCTCTTTCTCATTGCCACCGACATCTTCTGGCACACTCGACTTCGATTTCGGTGGCACAGATTGTGTTGCTATTTTCTCTAAAGGCACATCCCATGGAAACTGTTGACCGCCTTTCAGTGTTACCTTCTTAACACGACTCTTGTAACCTAAAAACTCTAACCCCACAACCACCTGTTTCTCAAGACGAACACCGGTATCAATCTGATAACCCTGGATGGGGGTCGTGCCGATTTCGGTGTTGTCAACATAGACCGTGGCACCACTCGGTATGCTGGTTATGTTCAACATTGCTATTGTATCCAACTCAACACCGCTATCTTCAGTCACATCCTGATCGTTTCGAGAAAGCACAAACACGAAATCACCTGTGTTCAGCTGCTGATCGTGAATCTTTCCATGTTGAGGATGTTGGCCTTGAGAGAACTTCGGCACCGTCCTGTATAGATAATCCCCTAACTCAACACCTGTCAGATAACCGTCTGGTGTCGGTTCCTTAACACGCCCTTCAAGCAGGTTCAAAAATGCCTGCTTAAACTCGCTCCTATCCGGCACCGGTTCATCCGCACGACCCGCGGTGATAAACTGACGAACAGGATTCTTGATTCGATCTGTGATGTGGGAGGGTGTTACCCTATTCCTGAGGTTAAGCAC
>JAKZUG010000333.1:0-4344 GCA_047516705.1 Candidatus Poribacteria bacterium
ATGGACAAGTGTTGGATACATGGTGCTCTATTCTCCTAAATCAAGGGTTTACAATCCGCTGCTGCTTCAGTGTTTCTATAGTGAAGAGTGAAGCCCGAAAATAAATGGACATTTCAGGAACCTGTGGGAGGGGTTTCTAACCCCGATCTCCCTTGCCTCCGCTGGCGCGGTTTTGCGGCGTACTCCCCCAAATGCGATCTGCATTCCTAACCGCGTCAACTTTTAGCCACAAACCTTGCCTATTCCAAAACCCCTCTTGAGTCCCGGAGGGTTTATTTGCTTGGGTGTTTCTTCAGCATCTGTGTAGAAACACGTATCAACCAAAGACCCAGGTTCCCCAGAGGGGCGGCATCTGTTTAGAAACCATGTCTTCGCCAAGAATCAAGCCCCAGAGGGGCGACAGGTGTATAGAAACGCTGCCAGTGTTAATCTGCTGACTTAACCTTCACTGCCTCTGATACAAGATGTTCTAACAGAAAACCGCTGGCTTGCTGAGAAATCAATGTACCATCTCTATCAATGAGCCACCCCACGGGGATGTCGCGAATGCCATATTGCTGCGGGATAGGGCTATCCCACCTTTTCCCACTATAAACCTGCCGCCAAGGGATCTCATGCGCTTTGAGGTGATCTCGTAGCATTTTTTCATCATTATCAAGGCTGATACCGATAATGTCAAAGCCTTTGTCTTTATAGGTATCGTACACCTTTTTCACATTCGGCGTGTCCACAAGGCATGGGCTCGACCATGTCGCCCGAAAATCAAGTAAGACCACTTTTCCACGATATTGCTCCAGCGAAATCAGTTTGCCAGCAAGGTCTGTCGCGGAGAAGTCAGGCACAGGCTTTCCGATTAATGCCAGGACAGGTTCTGCCTTTAGGCGATGTTCCATTGCCAGTTCAGTATCGCCTAATTTCTGATGAATCTCAGCAAGTTTCCGATGAACGCTACGGTCATTTGGGTCCTGTTCCGCAAGTGCTTTAAAAACCTGAAGGAGTTCTTCGTCTCGATCCATTATCTCAAGCAGCCTAGCGAGGGTCAGATAGTATCGAGGATAGTCTGGAGTTATGCTTGATTTGAAGAGGTCAACAAGGCCATCAACCCTATCTTCTTGTCCAGTTTCGATATAGAGCCGCGCAAGTGCTGGATATACATAATAGCACAAACGCTCGTTATAGGGTTGTTGCTGAAGTCCCACTTCCATGGCGGCGATCGCTTCTTCAGCACTTTCATACAACTGTTCTGGAACCGCTTCCCAGATACTGGGCGATTGAGAAATCTTATAGGAATAGCTCAAGTTTAAGCAGTGAAAATCTGCACTTACGTGATGTCGGCATCGGACAAGTGGTACACCATCTCCATACATAGTTCGGTTTTCTTGTATGCGTTCCCGATACTGAGAGCGGAACTGATAACCGTAACTCACGGGCATTTTCGGGTCTATATTCCGAGCAAAAGCTGCCCTGCCACCGCGTCTATCTGAAGGACAAATCAGCACGTCTGGATCGGGTAGATATCTCGGATGGTAGAGTTCTGAGAGCCATTCAGGATAATCTCCATTTACTTCCAAATAGGCTTCAATGGACTTGCCAAGTTTAATCAAGTTTTGGGTGCAGATTTCAATGTTTTCTTGTGCCTGTTCAGGCGTGAGAACTAAAGCCTCCGCCAATCTTTCTGCCGGTATTTGTATCTGTATCTTTACCTGTGCTGTGGCAGTGGTAACCAGCAGTCCCCACACGATGCCGATAGTCAAAATTGCTTTCATTTGGTTGTCCTCTTCCACTGTTTCAAGGCGTTGGTCAAACGATATTAAGAGGCATTCTGGCCCTCGTGTACGGTGCGTCATTTAAACTTTTTGAAAGTATAGTATAACACAATGTCTTGGAAAGTCCACTATTTTTTGACGGTAGTTCAGTATTCGCGTTTCTTGTGGGAGGGGTTTATAACCCCGATCTGTCCTTTTCTCAATCCCAACTTTTGATAAAATATTGACACACCCATATTCCAGGGCTATTTAGTTTTCGGTTTTAATTTTGGTTTTCGTTTACAGATGTTGACGTTTTTCCGCAATATCGCGAGCACAGCTCGCTCCTACAGAGGAAAAACACACACATATATAAAGTAAATATGTACAACTAAATGCCCCTGCCCATATTCAGGTTCCTCCTTGCTTTAGATCCGCAAACCTGCTATCATACCAATATGCCGCAACTCAATCTCAAGCCCAGCCACAAAGCCATCCGCGACTATTACACGACGCTGCAGCAGTATGACCGACACGCCGTCACACACGAAGGCGCAGTCAGCAACCCTTTCGCCTTTTTACTCAATAGCTGCGCAAAACAGGTGAACGCCACGCTCATCCCGCAATATGCGATGCGCACTGCAAACGGAAATCGTATCGTTATTGATGGCGCGATACTCGACGAATACGGACTCCCGTTCGCTTATTGGGAAGCGAAAGATATAGACGACGATCTCCCCAAAGCGGTAGCAGAAAAACGGGAGGCTGGCTACCCACTCGACAATACCTTCTTCCAAACGCCACAGCGCATCATCCTATACCAAAACGGACAAGTCGCTCTGGATCTGGACATCACCGAACCCGCGCAGTTGATTGCAGCACTCCTGCATCTGTTCGCTTACGTTCCACCGGCACTCGATAACTGGCAGACAGCGGTCGCGGATTTCAGAGAGCATGTACCGGACCTCGCAAACCGCTTGAAAGAACTCATTGACCAACGACACGAAACGGATCCGACGTTCAAGGAGGCGTTCGTCGATTTCTATGAGACCTGCCGTACCTCAATTAACCCGGAACTCTCGCAGGATGCCGTCGAGGAGATGCTTATCCAACACATCCTCACCGAACGCATCTTCCGCACGGTTTTCGAGAGGTCAGACTTCACGCGTAGAAATATCATCGCACGCGAGATTGAAAACGTCAGCGACGCGCTCATGCGGCATGCCGTGAGTCGTGACGCGTTTCTCGCACCGTTGGATCGGTTCTATGTTGCTATTGAACAGGCAGCGACGCTCTGCAACGACTTCTCCCAAAAACAGTATTTTCTCAATACGTTTTATGAGAAATTTTTTCAGGGGTTCTCCGAGGATGTTGCAGACACGCACGGCATCGTCTACACGCCGCAACCGATCGTCGATTTCATGGTGAACAGCGTGGAGCATATTCTCAAAACCGAATTCAACCGATCGCTGTCGGATACCGGTGTTCATATCATTGATCCTTTTGTCGGCACGGGCAACTTCATTGTCCGGCTCATGCAGGATATTCAAGGCACGGCGTTGGAGGAAAAATACCGTCATGAACTCCACTGCAACGAGGTGATGCTCCTACCCTACTACATCGCCAGTCTCAACATTGAGCAGGAGTTCTTTCAACGGACAGGGACGTATCTGCCGTTTGAAGGTATCGCACTTTCCGACACATTTGAGCTGCTTGAGCAGGAGCAAGGCGAACTCTTCACGCGTGAGAACACAGAACGTGTGAAGAAACAGAAGGCAGCGGATATGTTCGTCGTCATCGGTAACCCGCCCTACAATATGGGACAGATTAACGAGAACGACAATAACAAAAATCGGAAGTACGAGACGATGGACGCGCTGCTAAAGGAGACGTATTCACAAGATTCAAAAGCGACGAATAAAAACGCACTCTCGGATCCGTATGTAAAAGCGATTCTCTGGGCATCAAAACGAATTGGAAAGGAGGGCGTTGTCGCGTTTGTAACGAACAACGGCTTTCTCGACGGCATCGCGTTCGATGGCATGCGGAAACACCTCGCACAGGATTTCACCAAGATTTATCACATTGACCTCAAAGGAAATGCACGTACCTCCGGTGAACGCCGCCGAAAAGAGGGTGGTAATGTTTTTGACGACCAGATTCGGGTTGGCGTAGGGATCAGTTTATTCATCAAGAAAGCGGAAGCGACATCGGAAACGGCTGAGGTATGGATCTATTCTGTTGACGATTATCTCAAAGCACGCGATAAGCAGAAGTTTTTGACCGACTTCGAGGATTATACAAACGTCCCGATGAAACAGGCGACGGTTGATGCAAAGCATACTTGGTTGACAGAAGGTCTCCATACCGAATTTGATACCTTCATCCCGATGGGCACAAAAGAGACAAAGGCGAAAAAAGGTGCTGCAGCGGATGTGATTTTCAAAACCTATAGCGCGGGTATTAAAACCAACCGTGATGCGTGGGCTTATAACTTTAACCGAAACGTCCTCACTGAGAATATTCTGCGGATGAGTGATACCTACAACACAGAAGTGGATAGGTGGAAACGTCAGGAAAATCAGAAGGAAACCGACGT
>JAKZUG010000334.1:0-6254 GCA_047516705.1 Candidatus Poribacteria bacterium
CCTTTCGTTTCAGGGTGATTTGCATAACCTGAATTTGGACAGATGAATACGCTTTTTCAACTCTTTTCTTCTCTCCCAATAGTTTTAAAACAGCTTCTTAGACAATTTCCTCCTTTTAAGACCAAATGATTTGCTAAGCTACTTGAACTGTACAGTAGAGAAAGCAGCCAACCGTTGACATAATCCCTTTGCACATGGGATGTATGCACTCCAAGCGTTTCAGCCATTTTTTCAATTTCATTACGATTGATCATCGTCAAAGCACCTTTCGACCGTGGAATTGTTTTATCAGATATCACACATAGACTATATTGCTACTCGCACCTGCCCTGTCAGCAACTGCTGCATTAACCCCTTCTTCTGCTCCTTCAACGCATCAACCTTCCTACTTAACAACTCAATTTCTCGATCACACGCGGATAATACCGCTGCTATTTTACGCTGTTCTACCAAGGAAGGCAGAGGAATTATCTGTTTTGCTAAAAGATCTCTTGTAATGCCATTTATTGAGGTTCCCTGGCTTAATCTTTCAAGACGTCCCTTAAATGCATCCAAATACCAAAAAAGGAATTCTGAATCGACTTTCTCTGACTTAGGATACACACCTGTTATATCTTGGCTAATTGCGACGTCAAAAGGAGCTAAGGCCAGCTTCCCTACACCCGTTCTTGTTACAACCAAAAGACTTCCTTTTGGCATCAAATTAGTTGAAGATGCTTTAATGGCTCCTTGAGTAATAAACCGTCGAACAGTTGAGATTTTTTGTTCAAGAAAGTCAGCACCAGTAATCCAGGGAATTTTACCATTCCAATATTCGGCTATTTTTCGCGAGGGTGTCCCACCGTTGCTGAATTTGAGACATATTTTTTTTAATGTTAGAACATCCCAATCTTCAGGAAGCAGTCCAACTTTGGACTGCTGCATTTTGTCACTCTGAATAAATTCCCCAAATCGCACTTTCCCTGTCAGCAATTGCTGCATCAACCCTTTCTTCTGCCTCTCCTTCGTCTCAATCAACCGTTCGGTCATATCAATCGCTCGATCCCACGTTCCGAGTATGCGAGCGATTTTTTTTTGCTCGGACAGTGGGGGTACGTTCACCTTGACATTTCGAACCGCATCCGTCGTTAAGCCAAAGCGTGTTGCACCATTTGCCACCCGTGAAAATTGGTAGCTAACGCGATCTCGAGCGAGTTCTTTTGCCAAAAAGATTCCATCAATTTCATTTTGATTTGGTCGGAGTAATGCCAGATGGTAACCACAAATCACATTATCCAAATTATCCACAACAACCGCAGGTACACCAATATCATCCGGCGTCTCGGAATCTTTTGTAATAATGATATCGCCCTGCTGAAGTGTAAATTTTTCAATTTCTCTATCTGAAGCAGTTGCAATCATAAAATCCATATCAGCAGTGATATAATCGTTGTTGTAAACATCCATATAATTACACAGCCGCACAGTCTTTTCGTCGCTTCTTGATTTCTTATTCACGCCACTGAAAGCTATCTCTGCAACCTCTTTGAGTGGCTTCTTGATCCAACCCTCGGGTAATTGCGAATTTGTTGACAAAACCAATTTAGCTGGAGAAATATCTCGTTTTTCAGATTTAGACAACTGCATTCTCACCCCTCAACCAGATTCAATTCCTTCAAATGCCCATCCAATTCGCCTCGCACACTCGCCAACTCGGTTTCCAGCGTTTCAATCTCCTGCTGCACCGCAGCAATGTCCACGGGTTCTTCTTCCTCAAACGTATCCACATACCGCGAAATATTCAGGTTAAATTCATTCTCGGCTATCTCATCCACAGTTGCGCGATAGCTATATTTATCCACCGTCTCAAACGCTCGACAAGTCGCGGCGATCTTCTCCACATCTTCATCACGCAACGCATTCTGCCGCTTGCCCTCTGCAAACTCTCGCGATCCGTCAATAAACAACACATCTGTTGTTGTCTTATCTTTATTAAACAACAACACCGCCGCGGGAATAGGCGTACCAAAAAACAACTTTTCAGGTAGCCCAATCACCGCCTCAAGCAGATTTTCTTCAATCAATCTGCGCCGGATCTTTCCCTCAGCCCCACCTCGAAACAATACCCCGTTCGGCACAATCACGCCTACTTTGCCCGTGCCTTCAACTGCTGTTTCAATCATGTGCGAAATAAACGCATAATCCGCTTTCGACTTTGGCGGCACCCCGCGATGAAACCGCTGGTATCCATCTCCCTCAGCATTTTCGTGTCCCCACTTATCAAGCGAAAACGGCGGATTAGCCACCACTATATCGAACTTCATCAATCCATCGCCTTCGAGCAACTTGGGATTGTTCAACGTATCACCCCACTCAACACGCGCACCGTCAAAACTATGCAAAAACATATTCATCTTACACAGTGCCCACGTACTTCCATTGCTCTCTTGACCATACAGCGCAACATTCCTGCTATGTACCTGAGCAGCCACTGTAATCGCCAACGAACCCGACCCAATCGTCGGATCGCATATACGAGAACCCGGCTGTGGGTTCAGCAGCTTCGCCAGCAACCGCGTCACACCATTAGGCGTATAAAACTCACCACCCTTTTTACCCGAATCACTGGCAAATCGCTCAATCAAATACATATATGCATTGCCAATCACATCCTCTGTCCCAATTACCGACGGGCGAAAATTCAGCTTTGAATTGCTGAAGTCATCGATCAAATTCTTTAATCGTCGATTCCGGTCCTTTGCCTCACCCAAATTCGTTTCAGAGTTAAAATCAATATCTCGAAACACCCCTTCCAACTTTTCGCGATTGGCATCTTCAATGTCCTCCAGCGCGACATTGATAATCTCACCGATATTGTCTTCATGTCGCTTTGAATAGATATAATCAAACGTGCAATTCTCAAGCAGCACAAACCGCTCACGGCTCATCTTGCGATCAATCAACACCCCGTCATCGCCATATTCTTTCTTGTATGCTTCGTAATGATCCCCATGTACATCGCTCAAATATTTGAGAAATAAAAACACCAGGATGTAGTCCTTATATTGCGTGGGATCAACCACACCTCGAAATGTATCACATGCAGCCCAGAGTGTATTGTTTATCTCATTCTGAGTGGGTTTGTGCATTATTGTCTTCACAATCGAATCCTTTCTCAAAAGCCTGTAACAGCGGACATCTCATTAACTATCCTCAGCATCTGAGCCTCAAGCAAACACTCACGTTGCTCTTGTACAGTGGCAACAAGCACCTTCTCCCGCAGCATCAAACTGTAAACGCGACCAATCCGTTCCTGAATGCCAAGTGGTGGAATGGACACTTCCAGGCGTTCCAAATCGCGCTTTTGCAATGAAAGGATATTTGACCCCATCTTGTGTCGCCGAAAAAAATATTGTGCAGGCTGACTGTTGAGATACCACGCCAGATAAGCCGGAAGCACCTCTTCTTGGCACGTACGGATTATAAAAAAATTAGACACTGCTATAGTCTTTGGAAGATGACCCGAAACCCAAACAGCCCGATGCTGATTGCCCCGCGCCACCAACAAAACATCACCCTGTCGTAAAAAATAGTGCGGCCTCGGCGCAATGCCTCTCACTCGCATCAACTTCTCAGACACTAGCATATCCAAATCGCCAATCTGAATCACTGATACATCGCCATCTGGCGTGTATTCGATCCGACTTCGAAACGGATAGCCGGACAGGATCTCTGCAAACTCCTTGAGTTTCACCACATCTCCCATTTATTGTTTAAATCGTCACGCCATCTTAAATAGAACAACTTCTTAGTCTTCTTCTTGTTCTACTGGATAAAGAAGGGGTTGGAGAGGCCCCCACCAACCTCGACCAGGTGCATTACGAAATATATATATATCTTGACCTTCATTCGAAATCACTTTCGCGCCACGGTGAATACAGGCACGTATGACCGCTTTTCGTGGATGATCCTCATCTTCTTTCGATGCGCTTATAATTGCAGTGAACTTTTCGACTCCCTCTTCAAGTTTTTCTGAAAGTCTCTTACCCAACCAACGATCAAGAATCTCCGTTGATACATTTCGTCGCGACCCGTGGTGGGGGACCTGAAACCAGTCAATACCTGGTAGTTCCAGTCCGGCCCAAGGCGCATAATTCGCAGCCTCTGTGAGTGCTCCGCGTCCCGCATCTGCAGTAAGTAATATCTTGTCTCCGCATAAATTGGCGTATTGGATCACACTCATTTCATTCTCAGGACTCGTTTCCTCTGACGAAAACGACTCTTCACCCCAAGCAGCCCTTATAAAAGAAACTACTTTTTCAACAAGATATCCTAATTTCGCAAGCATTGATTGATCGCTTTCATCAGCCGCTCTCGCTGCTTCCGGAGTCTTCTTGGATTCAACTACAAGATCAAGATACCTTTCCTTTGTAGGGGCAAGGACAATGAATTCGCCTATCCCCTCACCCTGAAAAGGCTCACGAATGGGTATTCCCTTTGACTCAGCGATTTCTTCCAGTGCTGCAATATTCGGATAAACCTCTTTTAATCGAAGAACCAGATTCTCCACATTTGAAAAACGAGCAAATTGATCAATCAATTCATCTGCATAAAGCCATGGACGTAACATCCAAAGTTCTGAAACATTAAAAGTTTCAAGAACCTTGCGAAGACCGCCCGCATGGTCACCATCAGAATGACTGACTATCACAGCATCAATTGTATTCGGATCATAATAATACCTTTTGACGTGCTGAACAACCTTGTCCCCAGTGTCCTGAAATCCGCCATCCGTGATGTGGATTCGCGTAATACCATTAATGGAATACCGAAGCGGTATGGCATCTCCGCTCTTTTTCGATTTTACATCAAGGAAATCAATCTCAAAAAAATCTGACATAGCTTACTCCTCCTCCTGTGCCTTCTCCGTCTTCTCTGTCTCCTCTGCCTTCTCTTTTACGATCTTTATGCGCTGTACGACGTATTGAGTTTGTTTTCTGTAAGAAAACAACAATAGTACCAAGAGCAATACCAAGAGCAAAAAGATGGAACCACTTGTATCAGCACTCCATGACAGAGTATCTTTTATCTCCTCATAGATTTTGAGAAAAATAAGCACCATGAATAGCGAACAAAGCGTGCGAAACATGTTGTTCTGTTCTGAGAAGAGGCTAATCTTTGGGTCCGACTTTGAAGCCTCTACAAAATCCCGGTAGCCAGCAAACCGAACAAATTTGACACGTCTCAAAAAGGGCTCCACAATCAACGATCCAATTCTACTTATTATCAATCCCGCAAAATAATAAAGAAATAATCCGATTAGAATATCATCGTGGATGAATGAATACGAAGTTAATTTTTCAGCTATTCCTACAAATAGAATGCCAGGTAAGAGATAATTAAAAATGTTATAAGACGACAATTTTTGGAGGAAATCTTTCATTGGACTTGTCCTTTCATTGATTTGTCATAGGACTTTGTTGTTAATGACAAAAGTTCACTTGCGGGAGGGGTTACAAAACAAAATTCTGATTCTCCAAACGTTTCATTTTCGAATTTTACATAAAAAGTAATATCCAAGGCTATTCTTGTTGTTGCAGTTTCCTACATATTTTTCTGCAAATGTCTTGTTTTCGATATATACATTTACGCCTAAGAAGCTGTTTTAAAATTATAGGGAGAGGAAAAAAGAGTTGAAAAAGCGTATTCATCTGTCCAAATTCAGGTTATGCAAATCACCCTGAAACGAAAGGACAAAGATGAATACGCAAAGGCAATATCCGACAAATGTCACCCAAGCGCAATGGCAACTGCTTCTCCCCTTGCTGCCCAAACGCAAATGGCGAAAAGGCAACCGTGGACGTCCCCCTGCCAATTTGCGCCAAGTGTTCAATGGCATCCTGTATCTGACGAAGACCGGCTGCCAATGGCGCATGCTGCCCCATACCTTCGGCTGCTGGCAGACCGTGTATGGCTATTTCAATAAATGGCGCGAGCAAGGCGTCTTTGAGCGTGTGCAACAGGTGCTCACGCGTCGAGAGCGAAAACGGCAAGGACGTAAGCCTAACGCATCGGCAGGCTGCATTGACAGCCAAAGTGTCAAGACGGCAACACAAGGAAAATCAAAAGGTTACGATGCTGGTAAAAAGGTCAATGGACGCAAACGCCATCTGCTTGTCGATACCCTCGGCCTCGTGATCAGCACCTATGTCTCGCCTGCTGATCTCCAAGACCGTGATGGCTTAAAGCAGGTGATCAATCAGTATTTTGACACG
>JAKZUG010000335.1:0-7068 GCA_047516705.1 Candidatus Poribacteria bacterium
GCCCACAAAATTATACACCCAAATCTTGGCGGGGTTGGGAAACCCCGCCAGCGAGGATAGTGTTTTGTGTTTTTTAAGGTGTCCACGTATTTTCGGGTTTTACTATATATCTTTCCGGAGGGCAGTTTTCTAACAATAGTCAATAGTAGACGGACATGAAACAGAAAATCACAAATATTCAGGCAGTTCCTGAATTGCCCTCACATCAACAACTCTTTCTGAACGGTGCTCCGTTTGTTGTGATTCATGCATCCCTGATTGAAAAATTTGGGTTGCGTATCGGTTTAGAGATTGAAGCCGAAGTCATCGAAAAGATAATTGCAGCAGATGAAGTGATGCGCGCGAAGAACCATGCGTTAAAGCTGCTCCGTGAAGAGAAAGATAATGCCACAACGGAGGAACCAGAAGATTCCCGCCCCGCACTAAAGCCGAAAACATATACCAAAAGTGAGATGGAACGGCAACTTGAACGAGAAGGCTTTTCATCAGGCGCGATTGAAACATCCATTGCGGAATTGATTCGTTCAGGGCATATTCGCGATCGAAAGTATGCTGAAAATTGGATAGTCCGCAGGCAAAAATCAAATCCGTGAGGGAAAACGCTGCTTAAGCATGAACTGGTTGACAAAGGGATCGACAGAGAGACCGCTGAACAGGTTATAGCGACGGTAGAAACCGAAGATGAGACAAAAGTCGCGCTTGAAATTGCACAAAAACGAGCGAAACAGTATAAACGACTGCCGACTCATGTTGCTAAACGACGACTCCACGGATTCTTAGCGCGGCGCGGATTTGGGTCTGACGTTGTTCGGAAGGTACTTGAGCAGATTTTTTAACGCGTTGAGGCATTATACACAGGCTATCCAACCAGATTTTTGTATCCGTTTTGTCTTGACTTCTCTATAGGAATAGACTATAATAAGAATAGGATTAACAGGAGAACGTCTACACATGACATCAGATGAAATCAGAGCCAGTTTCCTTGAATACTTCCGCAAACACGGACACTCGATTGTTCCGAGTGCGTCTTTGATACCAGCAGGTGACCCGACGTTGTTGTTTACCAATGCCGGTATGAACCAATTCAAAGATGTGTTTCTCGGTATCGGACAGCGGGAGTATACGCGCGCCGTTGATACGCAAAAATGTCTACGCGTCAGCGGTAAACATAACGATCTTGAAGAGGTCGGTTATTCGCCAAGCCATCACACCTTCTTCGAGATGCTTGGAAACTGGTCATTTGGCGACTATTACAAACAGGAAGCCATCGCCTTTGCGTGGGAATTGGTAACGGAACTCTGGCAGATCCCAAAGGAACGTATCTGGGCAACGGTATATCTCGAAGATGACGAAGCAGAGAAACTCTGGCTCGAAGAGACAGATCTTCCGCTCTCGCGTATCCGTCGCTGCGATAAGGACAATTTTTGGGAAATGGGAGAGACGGGTCCCTGTGGACCCTGTAGCGAACTCTTTGTTGATATGGGTGTTGAAGCCTATCCTGAAACTGCCAACGATCCGGATGCTGGTCCTAATACCAGCGATCGGTTCCGAGAATTCTGGAATCTGGTGTTTATTCAATACAATCGGGACGAAAGCGGCACGCTTGAACCGCTGCCTGCGACACACGTAGATACAGGCATGGGCTTTGAGCGGATTACCTCTATATTGCAAGGTGTCGATTCAAACTACAAGACAGATCTCTTTACACCGCTCTTAGCGACAATCGCTGATATGACAGATACCTCCTATTTTGATGATGAACGCGGCTTACCACATCGGGTCATCGCTGATCATATCCGGTGTTTGACATTCGCAATCGGTGACGGTGTGATGCCGTCTAATGAGGGACGCGGTTATGTCATCCGCCGAATTTTACGACGTGCAGTGCTTTACGGCAAAAAATTAGAGATGAACGAAACCTTCATCTATCGACTCGTTGATAGCGTTATTGAATTGCTTGGTGATGTATTCCCTGATGTTCTACCGCGCCGTGAATTTATCACTCGAACGATTCAGGGTGAAGAACACCGCTTCCATCAAACGATTGAACGCGGTTTAGAACTCCTTGATCAGTCCTTTGATACGCTTACAGAGAAAGACAGTACACAACTTGATGGAAAGCGTGCCTTTGAATTATACGATACGTTCGGTTTCCCGCTTGATATGACACAGATGCTTGCTCGCGAGCGCGGGTTTACTGTTGATGATACTGGTTTTGAGAACAGTATGGAGGAACAACGGTCACGCGGACGAGCGGCGTGGGAAGCGAAAGGCGGGGCCAAAGACGAAGAAATCGCTGTTTACGCAGAAGTCCTTAAAGAGCACGGCGAAACTGAATTTGTCGGTTATACGCAGGACAACTCTGAGGCAGAGACTGTCGCTTTAATTGTCAATGCTGAATCTGTAGGTAGTGCGCGAGAGGGAGACGAGGTGTTCGTGCTGCTAAACCGCACCCCCTTTTATGGCGAGTCCGGTGGACAAGTCGGCGATGTTGGCATGATTGAAAGCCAAAACGCGAAGTTGGCTGTACAAAACACACGCAAACCTTCCGCGGATCTGGTTGTCCATAAGTGTAAAGTGCTTGCGGGTGAAATTACACCGTATACTGCTGTACACGCAAAAATTGATACCGAACACCGAAGCGCCGTTGCTGTGAGTCACACCGCAACACACCTCTTGCACAGTGGGTTACGGCAGATACTCGGAACACACGTCGGGCAAGCGGGTTCACTCGTTGAAGCCGGTCGACTACGGTTTGACTTCTCACACTACGAATCTGTTTCATCGGAACAGTTGCGCGACATTGAGGAATACGTTAACGAAAAAATCCGCGGAAATGATGCGCTTTCTATCAATGAAATGCCGCTGGACGATGCAAAAGCAAAAGGTGCGTTAGCCTTCTTTGGCGATAAGTATGGAGACATCGTCCGCGTCGTACAAGCTGGGAACTATAGTGTTGAACTGTGCGGCGGCACACATGTTGAGGCAACCGGCAATCTCGGTTTCGTGAAACTCATGAGCGAGAGCAGTATCGCCGCCGGTGTCCGACGCATTGAGGCATTGACAGGGAGCGCAGCGGTGGCTACCATTCAAGAAGACACTGCCCTACTTTCCAACGCGGCGAGTCTGTTAAAAGCACCTAAAACCGATTTGATGGAACGCATTGAACGGCTCCTGCAAGAACAACGGGCATTGGAACAGCAGCTCCAACAACTTAAAAGCCAACACGCACTCTCTAATGTTGACGCTTTAGTCAAAGGTGCGACGCTTGTAGAGGACGTGCGGGTCGTCGCCTCGCAGATAACTGACATAGATAGAGACGGGTTGCGGCGGCTCGTTGACGAGCTCAAAAACCGTTTAGAATCTGGTGTTGTCGCACTTGCCACTGTTGCTGGAAACGAGGTAGCCTTTGTGGTCGGTGTAACCTCAGACTTGGTGAAGAATAGCGGTTTGCATGCAGGCAAAATTATCTCTGAATTAACACAGTTAGCAGATGGTCGTGGTGGAGGTCGTCCTGAACTGGCACAAGGTGGCGGCAAAAATCCAGGCAAAGTGAACGCGGCAATTGCTGCAACTGGTGAAATCGTGAAAAAACAACTTCAAACTTAAGCTTGTCGGATACACTTTTTGTTATAAGGTAGGTGTGCTTGAAAAATTCGCCTACCACGAAGCTGTGTCCTACAGCGAGCGTGCAAAGGAGAAATTATGGATTGGAGTTTTATTGGTTCTATTTTTTGGAAATTTAGCCTTGGTGTTTTGTTACTTTCACTTACGGCACTTGCGGGGTATCTGTGTGCAGCAGTCGGCAGCCTCCGTAATTCGCTAAACAGCATCCGAAACACCTTGAACTCCACGGAAAACATCGTCAATCAAGAAATCGGGGAATTGATTACTGATGTGGGTAAGACGGTGAAAGAGGTAAACAAGGAACTACCAGAGTTACTGCAAAATCTAAACGGGTTGACAGCGTCCTTACAAGGAATTAGCGAGTCTGAAATTCAACCCACAGTGCATAACATTCAAGAAATGAGCGGTGCCATAAATCAAAGTATTCAACAACTTGATGAATTGGTTCAGAAAGTGAGCGGTTTTTCTGGGCAGACAATTGAACAAGCAACGTTTTTCCGTGACCAGATCGCGGTATCGCTTGCTGATGTCGTAAGTGTGTGGCAAGGCATCAAAGCCGGATGGGATAGTTTCGCATCGAGACAATCACCCGCGCCAGAAGAAGATACACCAATATCTGACGCATCTAACGAGTAAGTGAATCAGGCAAGTCTGAATGTCAACCATAAAATGCATCAATACGTTTAATCACAATGGAAATGCATTTAATAATTGCACCAAGAGATAAACATGAGAATTGAAACTTTTAACGCTGATTTTCGTAAACTTTAACACTAAGTTTTGGCTTACAAGTATCACCATTTTTTAATCATAAGTTTTGGCTTGTAAGCGACATCAAAACAGATTTAACCGAGTAGAAAGGACAAAAAAATGAGCAATAATGAACAGAACAACGGGCTAACAATGGTCTTCGTTTTCTTCACAGGTTTTATGGCAGGTGCTGTCATCAGTCTGCTCTATGCACCGAGTGCGGGTAAAGAAACTCGACAGAAAATTCGCGATACCTCAATTGACGCGAAAAACCGGACGGTTGAATTCGCGCAACAAACTGCCGATAGTGCACGACAAAGTGCTGAAACCCTCATGGAACAAGGCAGAGAGAGCGTTCACGGCATCGTAGATACCTCAAAAGAACGTCTCCAAGAAGCAGGGGAGCAGATGAAGAGTGCCGTGGAAACAGGTCGTAAAGTCTCCGCAGATGTCCGCGCCAAAATCGCTGAATCCATCCCGGGCGTTGACGGCAATGGCGGAACCGAGGAAGATGCTACCGAGGAAGCCTAAGTGTCTCTTTACAGTATGCTAACCTACATAAACGGTGGTGGGCACCAGTGTCCGCCCTTACGAACGTAACGAGCAGTGGACGTACTTACCCTCAATGGAAATTGAAAAGTTAAGAGCCCTGCTTGAACAGGTTAAAGGTGGAGAGGTTGCAGTGGATGATGCGCTGCAATCTCTTCGCACGCTTCCGTTTGAAGATTTAGGGTTCTCAAAAATCGATCACCATCGCCAACTTCGCACAGGATTTCCGGAAGTCATCTTCTGTCAAGGCAAGACAATCGAACATGTCAAACAGATTAGTGAGCGCATTCTGGCTGCCGGGCACCCGCTCCTTGCAACTCGCGCCACTCCAGACATGTATGAAGCAGTAAAAGCGATTCAGCCTGCAGCACGCTATAACGCACTTGGACGCACGATTACCGTCGTGCAGTCTGAAGTGTCTGAGGCTGAAGGCACTCCGGGGATTCTCATTGTTTCTGCCGGTACATCCGACTTGCCAGTCGCAGAGGAAGCCGTTGAGACAGCACTGATGATGGGAAACCAACCGGAACGACTCTACGATGTCGGCGTGGCAGGGTTACACCGCCTCATCAGCAATCACGAGAAACTCCTAACAGCCCGTGTTATTATCGTCATTGCGGGAATGGAAGGCGCGCTTCCGAGCGTTGTCGGTGGTTTGGTGGACTGTCCCGTCATTGCGGTACCCACCAGTATCGGCTACGGCGCAAGTTTCGGTGGGCTCGCTGCCTTGTTAGGCATGCTAAATAGTTGTGCGTCTGGTGTCACCGTTGTAAACATCGATAACGGTTTCGGCGCAGGCTATAGTGCTTCACTCATCAACAGACTTACGGAATAAGTTCAACACCGTACCCCTCTCCCTCACTCGATCTTCTCAGCACAACAGTTGCTCTCACACTTTTCGATACTTCTTGCGAACCCAAACCTATTTTAGACAGAGCGTGTTCTGCCTTCAATTGAACGACTTCAGTGTCAATGCTGAGGGTGATGACATCCGCTCCAATTTTGCATCGAATCTGGTAGGGTCCTGATTCAGGACGACTCTGTTCATAAGAACGTGGTCGCCACGTCACACCAAATGCCTCAGCATAGGTTGTGAAGCACGCTGTGGCAGCTTCCGTGATGTCTCCTTTCGTGTCAAGAGACTGTCGCGCAGCACTCACCGCTCTATTTGTGGCATGCTCCAAGTGTTCTTGAACCGTTTTTGCATCAATTTCGTCAACATCACTATCATCTGTGCTTCTTCGCAAGGCAACATAGACGACTGCCGCAAGAACACAGAGAAAAGCAGCCGTGCTGAAAAGTACAATCGTTCGTAATTCGCGACGGCGCGACATGTTTTCAAAATCTTCGCGATGGTGTGGATAGAAAGCATCGTGTGCAAAGATTGGTGTTCCCCAGCATAGTAATAGTAGCAAAAAAGAGAAAAAAAATCGGCGCATCAATTTGTACCTACCTTTGCACCTAAGTATAACAGCCCAAAATTGTAAAGTCAATTCTATAGAGACATTCAGTTTTCGGTTTTTAGTCAATTTTATCGGAGCCGTCGCGATTCGGAGATCGCTCCTACACGAGGTTCTAGGAAATCCAAATATTGATCCTGTGGGACAACTAAATGCCTCTGTACATTCAACTGAATGCCTCTGTACATTCAGCAGTCAGCGGTCAGTGGTCAGTGAGCGTCGCGACCGGGAGGTCTCTCCTACAGCAAAGCACCTACCTGTGGAAGATTAAGATTAAGGGAGAACTGAATGACGCTATGGTGTATGCATGAAAAACTTGACTTGAAATTGTAAATTTGATACAATACTTTCATAGATACATAAAAATAAGGAGACAGAGATTTGCAGCAAAAAACACCAATTGAAGAACAGATTGATCTGCCTTTCGTAGAATCGCTACGGATTAGTTTTCAGAGTCTGAAAATCCGTTTTGGTCGTTCAGTTATCACGACAGCAGGCATTACATTGGGTATTGCGTTCTTGGTTTCGGTATGGACAAATAACGAAATCGGTGTCGCGCTACAGGAGAGCGGACGACAATCAACAATTAACACTTTTGAAGAGACAACGGAACAAGGCATTTCCACAAAAGATATATGGCTTATTGTTATGTCCTTGATTGTCTGTGTGGTAGGTATTGCAA
>JAKZUG010000336.1:0-4029 GCA_047516705.1 Candidatus Poribacteria bacterium
CCATCCCTGCTTTCATCGCGCGCGCGCATGCTAACACTTCTGGCACAAAAATGAAGTTCTCTCGGAACTTGATACCGACGATACCCATCCCAGCGATGAGTCCGTCATCCATAATTTCTAACGCCTCTGTACCTTCTTCCAGTGCTGCCTCTGTTAACTCATTGACGGTATGATGGTCGCCGTCAATGAGCGCAGCAGAGATGTCTTGCATAGCAGGGGTTGCTTGCGCAAACATCTCAATAGCAAATGCTATCTCATCAGGTTCTTCTAAGAATTCTTCAATTTCTTCTCGGATAAATTCGTTTGCGATGTCGTTAATAGATGCCACGAGTTTTGAATCCCTCCTCAAAGGGAAATGATACCACACCACTGAAAAAATGGCAAATGAATTTCACATCCAACCAGAGGTATTCAGTTATCAGTTGTCGATGGTCAGGATCAGGATTTTCAGAATGATAGACGTTTATTGATACCTTATAGTAAAGCTCGAAAATATGTTGACACTTTAGGAAACAACAACCCATCCCTCGCTGGCGGGGTTTGGAACCCCGCCCTTCCGTTGATGTCCAAGTAATTATGTGCTTTACTATAAAAGACATTATAGCGATTTAAAAACATACTGTGGTAATTAACTTTTAGTAGACTTATATTTCACGTTGTTATCTCTTAGCGATTGTAATTTGCCGGTTTGTCCTCATTTTTTCGCATTTTAAGCAAAAATGTGCCTATAGGATAGCAAAAAATAGATGAAAATGCATACACAATTCAACCAATATAATGTCTAAAGCATTACCGACATATTTTCTTATACTTTCTGAAACCCGATAACAAAAATGGAATGACTCAGCAAGGACAGGTGAAACAGAACTTACACAAATTTGATAGGCGCGCTGACACAGCGCGCCATCTGAGAAACGGATACTGACATATTGCGTCAGTCCTGCCTATTTGCTTTTTCGGTACTCTGCTAAAAGGGCGTTAATCTTGTCAAGAAAGGCTTGTGAGTAGATCTCACCGACCAATGCTTTATGGGTTTCTACCGCGATTGCATCCCATGCTTCGCGTGATGCATCCTCGAACTCAACGCTTTTAATGCCTGCTTTCTTTTGCAGTGCCTCAATTGCCCTATCATTATCCTTCCGAATTTGTTCAATCAAGATGCTTTGGTATTTGTCACCGACTTCACGCAAAATCTTCTGCTGTTCCTCGGGAAGCTGATCAAACTTTTCCTTCGTGATAACTGTTGCCCCGACACCGACGCTCACTGGAAGCTTAGTCATATATTTGAATTTATCATGCCATTGCAGTACTACAGTGACGTACGGTGACGCGGTCACAGCGTTGATTTGCCCTGAGTAGAGGGAAGGCAAGACCTGTGTAACCTCTCTCGGTACAGTCGCGATATCAGCCTTCTTGTAAAATTCAAGCGCGATTTTGTCGCTTGTCCGAGCCCACATTTTGACGGTTGGGGATTGAAGATCAGCAATAGTAGTAATCGGTTGATTGCTAAAGATGTAATAGAAACCGATGTCCCCCATACCGATTAGGACATATCCAGCATCCATAAAGGCTTTGTCAAGATCTTCGCGGAGATAGTTTCGGACATAATCAAGTTCCTCGTAGGTTTTGAACATCCGAGGGAGTTGAAAAATCAGGACCTCTTTCTGTATTTCGCCGAGACCGGTCGCGGTCATAGCCCCGGCGTGGATTAATCCGGCTCGCATCTTGCGAATGACATCAAGTTCGTCTCCTTGGACACCGTTTGGATAGAAACGGAGTAGGAGTTCGCCATCCGTTTTGGCGCGAATTTCTTTTCCCATTGCCTCAAAATTGTTCATCCATGTGGAACCCTTCGGGGCGAGCGTTGCGAACTTAATGGATTCCGCGGTAAGATGTGTTACGGGTAAACATAACATTCCGAAAATCAGCAGAAATACACACGCCAATTTAAAAGGGTAATCGGGGTTGAAAACCCCTCCCACATAGTCTGTTTTCTTACTTTTCATTATTCAATGTCTCCTTCCTCCATTTCTGGATCAAAAAGCATATCAGCTTGAGCAAGCCAGCGTTTAGCGCGCGATTTTGCGAGCGAAGTAGCAGCTTCTTCCCCTGGATAAATATCCTCTGGGGCATCAATAACTTCCTGTAACGCTTGCTTGTAGAGTTTAACGTCCTGTTTAGGATAGGCGTAGTACCGTGCGAGATAGAGTTTGCTCATCAGGAACTTGCCGTTATTAAGTTTATCGACCTTATCAAGGCTTTCCTTCGCTTTCTCCGGATCACCGCCGATTGCTGGTGACCGGTCGCCGTAATAGACAGCGTAAAAAAGATGTGCACTCCCAAAATAGAAGGTTTCGTCCAACTCAAGGACACGCCGCATCATCAACTCGACGCGAGCGAGGTCGATGACCTGCATCGGGTCATCTTTTTGGAGACTGATACCACGTGCCATCGCGTAAGCCGCCCAAAAGAGGGGTTCAACCTGTTTTTTCTTGAGTTTCTGGAGTGCCTTTTCAAATTCAGCGATTTTGACAGTTCTTGCGTGCTTGAAGGTTTTCTCTGATTTTGCGAGTGCTTTAAAGGCGTATTCTTCTGAGCGCGCATAGTGTGCGATTGCTTGTGAGCGCATTTCGTCTGCCGTTTCAAAGTCTCCGGCAATCTCAGCATCTTCCATCTTATCTTCGAGAAAACCGCTGTAAGATGAATGCGCGCGTGCAGTCTTGACAATGAGTCCTGTATTTCCGATCTTAGCGATGCGCTCAAGCCCCTTGAGGTTTTTTGCAAGTGTAGTTTCTACTACAACTAAATCGCTCTCCTTTTGAATATTAGACAGCTTAGCAAGACCACAGCCGCCTAAGAATATGGGTAAGAGCAGCAACAACAAAGTTTGGATTCTAAAATGGTTATGTATCATAATGAATGTACCTTATAGTTGATTTGTTAGTGGCATTTATCCACAATTCTTAGCAGGACTTACGCAAATTTAACATTCAGTACGAGATTTTTGATTTTTAACCCCATAAGTCCCGCTTATCAGCGGACTTATGAACCAACTGCGTAAGTTTTATCTTAGTTAATGGTAAAGGAAAAGCGGGATTTCCGTTTCCTGAATCAGATGCTGTGTGACGCTACCAACGAAAAATTCACGGACACTCTTTCTGCCATAAGCCCCCATCACCAACATGTCGATGTCATTCTCGGCAATATAGGATTTGACAGCGGCATCAGGATGCCCACTTCGCGTGGCGAGTCTCGGTTTAATCCCGTAACTCTCAAAGAAACCGCCAAGATTGCCCAATAACTCTTGTGCGGCTGCAGCATCATTAACAGTAAGAAGCGTTACATCACACGCGTTCCATATACCGAGCAGAAGGAACGTGTGCACTGCTTTAGAAGCGGGAAGGCTATTATCGTAGGCAACCAAGACTTTCTTAATCTCCCGTACTGAATCTGGCACAGCCAGTACGGGGATAAGTCCATTCTTTAAAACACGTTCAAGCGTTCCATAAGTTTCATTGTTACCATATTCAAAAGATGTCCGTTTCCCTATGACAATGAAATTGTGAAATTTGGATTCCTCAATAATTTCGGAGAAAGGGCTGCCAGTATCAGCGTGTAAAATGGCATTTATCTTCCTGTCATGGCAGATACGTGCAAAATTATTAAGTATTGCTTTAGCTTTCTTTTGTGTTTCCTCCAACAACTTATCTTCAAGTTGTACATCATAATGGGCACCACCGATTGGCACGGGCCCGGTTGACGATTGAATACCCGGTCGATCGATGATAGCGACACCTGTAATTGAGGCGTTGTGGTTGTGTGCAAGTTGACACGCGTATTCAATCGCCGCTTGTGCATACGGAGATCCATCTAAACCGAGTAGAATTTTGGAAAAGTTTGAATGTGCCATCATAAAATTCCTCCTTTATAGTATTGCTAGTGCTATGTCAATCGTTAGTTGAAGGATAGAGTCGTTTGAGTTTGATACGTGCATCGTTTGTCGTAAACTGCCATTTTACAGTGGCACAT
>JAKZUG010000337.1:0-3089 GCA_047516705.1 Candidatus Poribacteria bacterium
AGCGCATTCGTCGCTATTGCCGACGACGCAACCGCCACTTACTGGAATCCTGCTGGGCTGACAAAAGTCAAGAAACACAGTTTCTCAGCGATGTATTCCGATGCCTTTAGCACCGGAAACGGTAGTTGGCTGAGTAGAGGTTTGGTTGCCTACAATTTCGTCAACTACGTCTATCAGATTGAGGACATCGGCAGCCTCGGTCTAAGTTGGATCCGACTTGGTGTTGACGATATACCCCGGACCACCTTCATTGACATTAACAATAACGGTGTACTTGGTGATTATCACGATATTAACAACAACGGCATCAAAGATGAAGGCGAACTCTTTATTGACAAACCTGCAGTCGCAGAGTATTTCAGCAATACCGATAATGCCTTGCTTATCTCTTATGCCCGTCAGGTCCACTCTATGGTATCAGTCGGTGGCAATCTCAAACTCCTCAACCAATCTATCTTTGAGAACAGCGGAAACGGTTTCGGGATTGACATCGGTCTCATTGCGGAACCTTACAAAGGTTTACGCGTCGGGGCGATGTTGTTGGACGCAACAGGCACCCAGATCCGATGGAACACACCAGACAAGCCGACGTTCACCCGAACGCGACGACTCCGTTTCGGCACTGCTTACCATTTCACCGTTCCACGCCTCGGTAGAGGGGCTTTCAGTGTAGATATTGAAACTGATCAGGCTGATCTGCAAGAAGGTAGTGATGGCGGTGGACTTGTCCTACGTGCAGGCGCGGAGTACTGGCTCTTTGATACCCTTGCCCTCCGCGCTGGGCGGAATGGAGATGGACTTTCTGCAGGGGTCGGGCTACGCGTGAAAGTAAATACCATGTCCTTTTTTATCAACTACGCTTTCAACACCCACACCCTCGGTGCTTCACAACGTATCTCTGTCTCTGGAGAGTTTTAGCCACAGATAGAAGGTTGATTCAGATCCTTGCATTGGTTGGTTATAAAATGGCTTATTAGAATTGGATATTTATTTTCCTTAGGTAACAACTTCGGGTTAACGATAGTGTAATACTTGAGGTTGCAAACTGGAATTTATCGAATAGGAGTTTCAAAATGCGTTTTACACGCTTATTTGTAATGGCAATTATTTTGTTGTATCTTGTGCCCTTCACTTTTGCACAAGATACCCCCCCCACGGCTCCAGCAGATACAGTACGCCTGATTTACTTTCTTCCAAGCGACCGTACCGCGCAGTCCGATATAGATAGCAATATAGATACGCGGATTAAAGCTACCCAAACGGCTTACGCTGACGTGATGGCTTTACGTGGATTCGGCAGGAAAACCTTTAGGTTTGAAACCGATGGCGACGGTAATGCTGTGGTGCATCATATCACAGGTGATTATACGGATGCGTATTATGAGGCTAATAACAAGTGGAGAGTTTGGGACGAAATTATAGAGGAAGGGTTTGACCCGTCACAAAATATCTACGTTGCTTTTGTGGATCTCAGCAGCGAAATGATTGATGGTTGGTGTGGCACTGGTGGTGATTGGACAGATGCTAATGGTGGAGTCGTAACGCTCCCCGCTTCTGGGGATTGTTATGTAGAGGGTGATGGAACTGATTTAAGAGGAGTTAGTTTAATTGCCCACGAACTTGGGCATGCTTTTGGATTACGACACGATTACCGCAACCATTCGGACATCTTGACAGATTTAACCATCAAAGATTCTATGGTTACATCTGCCTGTGCTGCGAAGTGGTTAGATGGCCATCGCTACTTCAACAGCTATACGACCACGTCCACTGAATCTACAACGATTGAAATGTCGTCGCCAAGCATAACTGGTTCCGATGTCAGTTTCAGTTTTACAATAACTGATGCCGATGGTTTCCATCAAGCACACTTCTTTACGACACGTTACGATACTTATGACTTCGATGATCTCAGTCTACTTGATTGTAGATCCTTAGATAGCACCAGTACCAGTGCCACTGCCACATTCACCACAAGTGCATTGACATCGGATACTGATTCTGTAACCCTTCGGGTTATAGATGCGACTGGAAGCATGACAGAGAAACTATTCTCAGTCGATTCTATCTCTCTGTCCGCGGATGTGAACAGAGATGGTAGCGTTAATATCACGGATTTGATATTGGTTGCCTCTAAGATGGGACAGCAAGGCGAATATGCTGAGGATGTCAACGGAGATGGTGTCGTCGATGTCTTGGATGTAACGTTGGTTGCTAGTGCCATGAGCAATGCTGGAGGTGCACCGTCCGTGTTGATTAGCGAATTAGAGGGACCACTGAAAAAGGCGAACTTGCAAAAGTGGCTGGGTGAGGCACGGCAGATGAATCTGAAGGATCCCACTTTCCAGCGCGGTATTCTGGTCCTGGAACAGCTCCTCGCAGTATCAACACCAATAGAGACGCTGCTATTGCCGAACTATCCAAATCCGTTCAATCCGGAAACATGGATTCCCTACCAACTCAGCGAATCCGCTGTTGTCACTATCACTATCTATGATGTGGTAGGTAGTGTTGTGCGTTCACTCGATTTAGGACATCAGGCATCAGGCTACTACCATAACCGTTCACAGGCTGCCTATTGGGATGGCAGGAACACTCTCAATGAGCGTGTTGCTTCTGGTATGTATTTCTATCAGATCCAAGCAGGTGAGTTCTCCGCCACCCGCCGCATGCTGATTCTGAAGTAATTTTTTCTTCCCTCATAGGGGCGAATTCGTGCCCCAACCGTTTCCTGATTTTGTGCGTAAGGGCAGGTCTCGTGCCTGCCCAATCTTCGCTCTCCCCTTGATAAAAAAGAGAATCTAATTCTCCGCGATAATTCCCAAAAGTGCATCCATGAATGTGTATAGGCGAAACTCGGTCGCTTTTTGTGCGCGTCTTATCCGAGTTCTGTTTTCCATATCGAACATATTCCCAGAACAAAGCATTATATAGTAAAGCCCGAAAATACATTGACATTTTAGGAAATAATAGTCCCTCTTCTTCGCTAGCGAGGTTTGGAACCTCGCCTTCTATAGGTATATAGTTAATTGTGGGCTTACTATAAGATACAGGAGTTAACATAGTGGATTTAATCAATGTTTGTACAC
>JAKZUG010000338.1:0-10135 GCA_047516705.1 Candidatus Poribacteria bacterium
AGCAAGTCAAACTCGAAACAAGGCAGGGGTATGTAGAGCGTGTCTCATAAATACGATTTTGTTGAATGTGGTCTCCGCTGGCGAGGTTTTCAACCTCGCCACAACACTCCAGGCCCGGTAGGTGCGGTTTCCAACCGCACCGGCACTTAAAGTAAAGACTTCAATCCGTCTGAAGAACATATTTTTATTCAACAAGGTTGCGCTCAATAACTCCTACGGACTATTTATGAGATACGCTGTAAATATTTTTGCATCGCGTTGTCAGAATCAGGATGGCAGGACTACAAGACGGGCGAGATTTCCTCGCCCCTACGTTATGTTGATTTCGGTGTTTCCGAAGATTTAGTGTCAAAAACTTTACACACCCCTGGATTTTACTATATTTGACTTTGCCTGCTAAATTTGTTATTATTTAACGTCAGTTCGACATAAGCGTATAGTTGGAAACCGGACACATTCTCACACAGCCAGGGTTGGATTGTTGGGTTTCGCTATGTCGATTTGTATGAATGTGTCATTGAAAAGCAGGCTTTTCTTGGTAGACTGAAGGTTTTTTGTTGATTCACCGCTCTACCCAACCTACGGGCCCCTTCAATTTTTATTATGGAACTCACGTTATAATACCAAAGGAAATTGAGATGGGAATATTAACACAAGCACACCGTGACCATTTCGATGAATACGGATACATGGTCATTGAGGACGCTGTCCCGATTGAACTTTGCGATGCTGTTGTCGATGCAATCTTCGCATTCTTAGAGATGGATCCTTCAGATCCAAATGGCTGGTACCGCGCGCCCCATAAACCCGACGCGGGTATGGTGGAAATGTACCAACATCAAGCCATGTGGAACGTCTATCAGCATCCACCGATCCATCAAATCTATACCGAGGTTTACGGCACCGAGGGGATTTGGGTGCATCCCGACCGGGTCAACATGAAACCGCCTAAACATCCCGACTATTCTGAATGGGACCATAAAGGTATGTACCATTGGGATGCGGACACCACGAAATTACCGGTTAGGTTCCACACACAAGGGGTCCTGTTCCTGACAGATACGGCTGACAATCAGGGATCTTTTGTCTGTTGGCCCGGCGCGCATAAGTCGTTGATTGATAAAGAAAACCCGTGGGTACCAGAAATCTCACCGGAAAAATTCATACAAGTACCAGCGAAGGCAGGTTCACTGCTCATTTGGCATGTCGCACTTCCGCACGGTAATGGTCGCAACACCTCTGGCAAACCACGATTGGCACAATACATGAACTTCCATCCTGTTCCTAATCCGATGAACGAAGAGCGACGGCAAGAACGTATTACGCTGTGGCGAGAGCGGAGAGCATTGGGTCGCGGACCCTATCCGGGCGACCCACGGGGTTGGGAAGCGAAAAACTATGGACCCGCAGAACTCACACCCTTGGGTCGGAAGCTGTTGGGGCTTGATTTGTGGGACTAATTAGCATCGTGACTGGGAGGTCGCTCCTACAGAAGACAGGCTAATATTTCTTAATCATTGCCCAACTTGTGGCTAATTTCCCTTGCGGATCTACACCGAGTGCCGATTGTAATCCGTTATCCATGATTGCATTAATCTGGTCTTCACTCAGATCCACATTGAAGATAGCAACTTCATCCAATGTACCGAGCATAAAGGTGTGATTAGTCAATCTTGCTCCGATATTAACCGCTTGGGTATCAATGTTGGTGTCCATCGCGAATTCGGTTCCCTCTTTTTCCTGAAGTTTACCGTCTACATATAGATCGTGGTCTTTCACCGCATCTGATCCTTCCGGGAAAACCACTGCACAATGCTGCCATTCACCATCGCAGACGTTGTCTGTGCCGAAATTGTTGCCGCTGTTGATTTCCACCCGTAAGTTGCATTCATTTCCGCGGACGTGTGCGCGGATGTGGTATTTTTGGCTCTGAGAATTCACACCCCATTTAACCCAGGAATGGTCGCGGACTGTTGTAGTTTTAAACCAGAAAACAGTTGTTCGCGGATCTGTCCCCCCTATACCGTTATAGCCTGTGACAATGAGGTTGTCATCAACCCCATCGTATTCTAAACCGTCTCCAATTACACCTTTGACGTGCTTTGCTCCAGATATGTCCCCGTCCCGACCATTCCCAGATAAATCCTTAGCAACATCGCCTTTTCCTTCGTCAAAGAGATAAGCAAACTCAACAGTCGCCTTGTTAATCGGGGCGGTATGGCTGATACCTGTGATCACTAATCCAAAAATGACAACACTTAACCAAACTACCGTTGATCTAACTTGACTTCCAACTCTCATTATTATTTTCCTCCTATAGCACAATACCTTCGCCAATTATTTGAGTTTGAACTTGAGTTGAACGGATATGCCCTGAATAGAAGTATTGCTCCGAGACGCTCAGAATCGATCGTCAGATTGCCTTGAGGTCTAAGTGGCTAACTTTAGCGTCTTATAGGCAGAATACGGCTACAAATGGGTCTTCCTGCGGATCTGTTAGCTGATTGACAGACCTATCGCAGAGTTCTATGTGGTCGCTTACCTTACCAAAAACCGTCCATTTTTGGTAAGGTATTGTCATATAAAATCGCAAAATATTATAATTTACATAATCTTAAACATGATTATATATTACTTTTAGTTTTAAATCAAGTAACTTTTCAGAAACAATCAGAGCCATTGAGTTCTGGGTGTTTTTTCGCACCTATCTTTTTGAGCGTGAAAGCACCTATATCCTTGCTAGCGACGAAACAGTGGTATCAAAATCAGGGAAATCTACCTATGGATTATCGCGTTTCTTCTCCGCGGTGTATGGTAAAACAGTGCCCGGTTTAGCGTTCTTTAGTCTGTCGTTGGTGAGCGTCAAGCAGGGGCGTTCCTACCCAATGCTTATGGAGCCAATCGTGCGTGGCGACACCGCATCGAATCAAACCAGGCTGTCCGCTGAACCCTGCGATGCCATTGACAGACCCGCCGAAAAACGCAAACGTGGATGTCCCAAGGGAAGTCGGAACCGAAACAAGGTGGAGGTGAGACTGAGTGATGCGTTGAAACATATTCAAACGATGCTCACTGCGTTATTAGCACGCATGGGTGATTTGATACCGCTACGCTACTTTGTGCTTGATGGATACTTTGGACACAATAATGCGCTACAGATGACCAAAGCCTGTGGATTGCTTCTCATCTCAAAGCACGCTACCGAGGGGTGAAGTATTTGCGCGAAACATTAAAAATACTGCCGCAAAAACCGGATCCTATTGTTATTGAGCAAATCCCTGAACAGCTCGGTTCTATCGGGGCTGTTCAGCAAATACGCACTCAACTCAACGTCCCATAAATTGGCGAAGGTATTGATAGCAAAAATACTACTAAATTCCCGCCCCAACCCTATGTTGTAATCTGAGGATAGGGTCTTTAAAACTTATAGTGAAAATGAATTATAGCAGAATCGTCCAAAATAGACAAGTGAAAACAGTTTCCGTAGGTTGGGTAGAACGGATTTGAGAAGTAGGATGTCAGTATTCCAAACACACTTCAAAGTCAATATCCTGCCATATATGCTCAAGAATCCAGTGAAACCCAACTTTACACCATCAGAGTCCCGGAAACCTCAAAGCAAAAGCGTTGGGTTTCACTCGGTCTCTGGTTGACGTAGTATGTATGGAAAAAGCTTCATTTTTCTATGACTTTTCACGGTTTTGATGGAGTCCGTTCTACCCAACCTACGCTGCTGGGGCTACCCGCCGTCCGCAGACGTGTTTTCTACCGTTTAGGCATGTTGGCGCAGTTGACTGAGGCACACGATTATCTGAAAGCACTCGGTACGACAGCGAGAAAAATCCAAGATAAATTCAGCACAATCTGGCCACTTGAAGTCCGAGAAATGCCTCTTTACCCTGTGTTTCAATAACGCAAGTTGCCACCGTTTACAGACATAGCACCCCTCATGAAGTTTAACAAATAAATTGGGTAATTGTGGCTACGCGACGTGCGATGAATCGCACTACTACGAACCGATCTGCCTGTTATTACACATCTCAGAATTACCCGTTTAAATTCTTAATCTTCATCTGGGGTGCGTTTGCTTGAATATACCGTTTCTATTCTCACTGCGAAGCAATATCACCCCTCCCCTTTCCAGTAACGGGTGGGGACCCCGGGGTGGGGAAAGTGTCTGAAAACCGTGTTGAAATGCCTAAAATCCGTTAGTGGCAACTTGGGTTAGTAACTATGGTAGATTTTAGAATTAATTAGACACTCTGATCAGATGAGGTTGAGAAGGCGTGAGAAGAATCGGGGTTAGAAACCCCTCCCACGTTTTTTCGGTTCACTGAAATGTCTATTTATTTCTAGGTTTTACCATAAACGTGAGTTCGACTAAACAGGACAGATGTGTTCAAGATTCGGACGGGTCCCTGAAATCACCATAATATCAGTAAAACCGGACACATTCTCACCTCTATAGGGATTGGATTGTTGGGTTTCGCTATCTCTATTTATAGGAAACGGTTATAGACAAGCAGAATGCTCTGTATAAACTGGCGGTGCTTGGTGTTTTACCGCTCTACCCAACCTACGTCACCATCTGAGTTTTATTATCGAACTCACGTTAGTACAGCGCTATCCTTTTTCCTTGATTTCCCTTTCGTTTCTTGTTAAACTTAAGGAAATTTTTTAAAATATCCCGTTATTCGCCTTGCAAGCTCGCCCCTTGAAAACAGGCGAAGTTCAAGCCTCGCCTGCCAGCTAAAGAAGCAGGATCGGTCAATCTATTGATACAAAAGAAAAAAAATATCATCTTTCTTGCGGTTTCGGTGTTGCTGTGTCTCTTTATTTTAGCCGAGATCAACTATCCGCAGCTTACGCCACAATCAGAGTTAGCAATCTTCGCGATGTTGGGGTTAATAGTGGTATTTTTGAGATACCCTATTCATTCACGTTTCGCGGACAACCGTATTTTCCGAGCACTTGATTTTGTGCTGGTAGGTAGTGTGGTTGCTTGTTTTGGCTACGTTGTGATACAAACGGAACCGTTTTTTCAAGGTTTCTGGTTAGATGGTAAATCTCTCGGTGATCGAGCGGGGGCAGAACGGCTGCTGGATTACATCGTCGGTGGGGTTGGACTCGTCTTAGTATTAGAAGCGACGCGCCGTTCTATTGGTGTGACGCTTCCACTGCTCTCTTTTGCATTTCTTCTCTATGCCGGTTTTGGGCAGTTTATGCCGGATTGGTTGTTTCCACATCGCGGGTATTCTGTTCAACGTATTGTGAGCCAGACATTCCTACACAGTCAAGGCACATTTGGCATCGCGCTTCGGGTAATGTTTACCTATGTGTTCCTGTTTGTATTGTTCGGTACGTTGCTCGAACGCACAGGAGCAACCGGTTATGTCTTGGATTTGGCGAGGCGCGTGTTCGGTACGAGTGCGGGGGCACCAGCGAAGGTCGCTGTTCTGAGCAGCGGTATGATGGGATCGCTGTCCGGTTCCGCTGTAGCGAACACAGCGACAACTGGAACATTTACGATTCCGTTGATGCGACGCGCGGGGTTTCAACCGGCGATAGCTGGCGGAATTGAAGCCGCAGCGAGCTCTGGTGGCGCGTTAGTGCCACCTATCATGGGTGCAGCCGCATATATGATGCTGGAGATCGTGGAGCCTGCTGTCACCTATTTGGAAATTATCAGAGCGGCACTGCTACCAGCAATTCTTTACTATGTAGGAATGCTGTGTATGGTGCACTTTTCGGCTCGCGAGTTTGCTAAAAAAAAGTCGGCGAAAAATAATGAGCACGCGCAGCGGGGTTCCGTTCACAACTCTGAAGAAGCGGTTGACGACGATCAGGAAGAGAAACTTGGAAAATTTTTGACGCTACAAGGTGGCATCTTTCTCGCTGCGTTTGTTACACTCATCGGGGTTCTGCTAATGGGTGCTACGGCGTTCCGCGCAGTGAGTTGGAGTCTACTGGTCGTTGTTGGGATAAGCCTGTTGGACTTCTTGCTACGCAGGATCGGTAAGCAGCAGGCTACCACGGAGACCCGATTTAGCATTTCGGATTTGCGGAAAGGAATGGATTTTTTAATATCGCCTTGTGAGCGCGCAGCACAGAGCGGTGTTTCGTTGATTGCCGCTGCAGCATGTGTCGGTATCATTTTAGGTGTCGTGACATTGACCGGTATCGGTAGCAAGTTACCCTCGACACTTTTACCGCTTGCATCCACGAATCTTGTGTTAGCACTTTTCTTTCTGATGATTTCGACAATTATTCTGGGAATGGGTTTGCCTTCATCGGTCTGTTATTTGCTAATGGCTATCTTGGTAGGTCCGGTGCTTCTGGACTTGGGAATTGTTCCGCTTGCCGCGCACTTTTTCATCTTCTATTTCGGGATGATGTCGATGGTGACCCCACCTGTTGCCTTGGCGGCGTATGCTGCGGCTGCTATTGCAGGCTCCGGGATAATGGCGACGGCGTTCGCCGCGTTCAGGTTCGCACTCGTCGGTTTCGCGCTGCCTTACGTATTTGTATTGCGTCCGGCACTCCTCTGGCTGGGTAGAGATGGTGGCACGCCAGAATTATGGACAGTTTTCGGGAATTTCTCACTCACGCTGGTCGGGACAGTTATCTTTGCGTCTGCTATCGCGGGTTATATTTTTAACAAGTTGTCACTATGGACACGTTGTCTTCTGTTTGTCGCTGCACTCATTCTCTTTTTTGCACCAACCGGCATGCAGTTTGTGTGGATTCATGGGGTCGTCGTCGTGGTCAGTATTGCCATTTTCTATTATGATTGGCGCGAAAAGGAAACACACTATGAAAAGCCCAGTTAGATGGATGTTGTACTGTCTGCTTGTGTTATTGTTCTTACTTCACAACGATTTCTGGTTCTGGAAAACACCGCAGCTTGTTTTGGGATTGCCGGTAGGGTTGCTCTATCATATCGGGTTCTGCCTTGTAGCAGCGTTGCTGATGGCCGCCTTCGTCAAAGCACGAAAGGATTGGGGGCAGAAATGAGCCTTGCTGTTATTTTTATATACCTTGCTATGGTGCTGGTTCTCGGTGTTTTGAGTCACAAACTTTTCCGAAACACTGGCGAAGATTATTTTGTCGCGAGCCGGACGATTAACTGGTTCGTTCTATTGATGACACTTTTCGGCACGAACATGACAGCATTCTCAATCCTCGGCGCATCCGGTGAGGCATATCACAGGGGTATCGGTGTTTTCGCCCTGATGGCTTCTTCTTCTGCGATCGTTGTGCCGTGTGTGTTCCTCTTTATCGGGACTCGCCTATGGCGACTCGGAAAGCAGTTTGGCTATGTAACGCAGGCGCAATACTTCCGGGACCGATGGGAGTCCGATGGCATAGGACTACTGCTCTTCGTTATATTCGTGTTGCTGCTCATACCGTATCTGCTGATCGGAGTAATAGGGGGCGGAGACACATTGGCGACCCTCACAGACGGCAAAATTCCACAGTGGGGAGGCGGTTTACTTATCTGTGCCGTTGTGCTCTGCTACGTTACCTACAGCGGTATGCGAGGGACTGCTTGGGTGAACACTTTCCAGACGCTCGTTTTCATGACGCTCGGAGGTATCACCTTCTTTGTTATCACGAATCGGATGGGCGGCTTTTCAAACGTTATCTCTAAGGTTGACACAGGGTTGCTGATGCAGGCGGAGCATATTAAGCCGTTAGAACTATTGACGTATCTCTGTATTCCCCTCTGTGTCGGTATGTTTCCACATATCTTTTCGCATTTCCTAACCGCAAAAGATGTCGGTACGTTCCGTTATGCAATTATCCTTTATCCATTATGTATCGCAATTGTGTGGATTCCGAGCGTGCTGCTCGGAATATTAGGAAATGTGGATGTTCCGGGTTTAAAGGGTCCACAGGCAAATAAAGTGCTGATTCAGCTGATTCATATACACGCTCCCGGCGTGTTAGCTGGGTTTTTAGGCGCAGGTGTCTTCGCGGCGATTATGTCCTCGCTCGACTCACAATCGCTCGCTATTGGAAGCATGTTCACACACGATATTATTGGGCATTATCGTCAAGAGGCCTTTTCCGAGAAACAGCGGGTATGGGTGGGACGGCTATTTGTAAGTGGTGTGCTTTGTATCACATATCTAATCTCTCTCATCGCCACGCCGAGCATTTTTAGGCTCGCGATCTGGTCGTTCACCGGATTTTCAGGGCTTTTCCCAATCGTGGTAGCAGCTTTGTTCTGGCGGCGGAGTACAAAAAGTGGTGTGTTTGCCGCGATTATAAGTGTTATTCTGCTAGGGCTCTATTTCTTTCTCCGCAACTGGCAGACACCCGGTTACACTGTGGGCGGAACAGGGATTATGCCTGTTACGATCCTGATCGCTGTTTCGTCTGTCACCTTGATAATCGTTTCTCTACTCACGAAACCCCCGAGTTCGCAAACGCTTGAAAAGTTTTTTGATTGATAGGTGTTTTTTGAGGATGTGTGTGAGCGAGGTAAGGAACCTCTGCCGAGTATTATTATAACCCAAGTTGCTACTAACAAATTTTGGGCGTTTCAATAAGGTTTTCGGGCACTTTCCCCACCCCGGGGTCCCCACCCGTTACTGGGAAGGGGGAGGGGTGATATTGCTTCGCAGTGAGAATAGAAAACGGTATATTCAAGCAAACGCACCCCGGAGGGGTGCTATGTCTGTAAACGGTGGCAACTTGCATTATTATAACATTATTATAAGGAGTGATAAATTAACTATGATACTCAAGAAAGCAGTTTTGCTTCTCATATTGATGACATGCGTTTTCGCATGTGAAGAAGCCGAGGATCCAATTGAACCTAAACCCGAACCGGAAAAACCGGTCGTGCTCGAATACGGCACAGTCTCTGGCACCGTCACCGATGCCGGTACCGGAAATCCGATTCCAGGGGCAACGGTAAAACTATTGGAACTATCGGTTGAGACTGGCGTAGATGGTGTCTACGCTTTTCAAGGTGTCGTTTACAGCGACGCGCATACACTGATTGTTGAAGATGCGGATTATAAACCCTATAACCAACCCTTCGTGCTCAATCAGGGACGCTTGGTTGTGGATGTTGCATTGACACCATTAAAGGATCCGGCAGTGGAGATCCAAGAATTCTTTGACAATTTTTCCGACCTTCTTGAATCGCTAGATATGGAAAACATTGAAGCGATCCGGGCACTCTTTTCAGAAACTTACGTCGCTGCAGACGACGCTGCGACACTCTTCGGTGTCGCATCAGGCATTATTCCCGAAAATTATGAAGATGTCGTTCCGGCGATGATGCAACTCTTTGAGGAATACGTCTCACTTGAATTCCTATTCAAGGATATAGAGATAGATGTAACGCATGCACGGAAAATGGCAGTAACACTTCGACTTGATGTAAACGCTGAAAAGGGGGAGCAACGTGATCTGAGGGAACTCAAGGCACATTGTAAATTTGAATTCCGCCGCGAAGGGGCGGATTGGAAGATTGTGTATTGGCAGCTTATTGAGTTAGACATCCGCTTATGATTTCAGACGACTTAAACAAGAGTGTGAACACCTAACGTTGAGACAAGAAATTCGCGAGTGCTGCGAATTCGGTGATATCAAGTGTTTCGGCGCGTCGCTCTGGGGCTATGCTGAGTTCCTCAAATGCAGCACCCAATACCTCCACTGACGCGAACTTACCCCTGATTAAAGCATTTTTTAGCATTTTCCGTCGCGTCCGAAATGCGGTACGCACTACTTTAAAGAAAAATTCCTCATTGTCTACCGCAACCTTTGGCGTTTCGCGCATTTCCAGTTTTAGAAGTGCGGAATCTACCTTAGGGGCGGGATAAAAATTTTCTGGCGGTAGTGTGGCGATGAGTGTCGCCTCGGCGTAATAGGCGACACCGATTGTCAACGCGCCGTAGTCCTTCCCCCCGGGTCCCGCAACAATTCTTTCCGCTACCTCTTTCTGCATCATTAACACACAACTGTGAATTTGTTTGTGATGTGCGAAGAGTTTCCACAAGATGGGTGTTGTGATACTGTAAGGTAGATTCGCGATAACTTTAAATGTGGGAAGAATTGTCCCTGTATCGTGAGATAACAGTGAATTGAGTTCCAATTTGAGGATATCGGCGTTAAGGAG
>JAKZUG010000339.1:0-3561 GCA_047516705.1 Candidatus Poribacteria bacterium
AACCGTCTCCTCGTCGTCCATTGCCATGCGAGCGAATGTCTCTCTAATGTCTCTCGCCGCATTGAGCGGATCCGGGTTACCGTTCGGTCCCTGCGGATTCACATAGATTAGACCCATCTGAACGGCACCGAGAGGATTCTCCAATTCCCTGTCGCCGGTGTAACGCTCGTCCCCCAGCCATGTGGTCTCCGATCCCCAATAGATATCTTCTTCTGGCTCCCAGACATCCTCGCGCCCGCCGGCGAACCCGAGGGTCTTGAGACCCATCGACTCAAGGGCACGGTTCCCAGTGAAGATTATCAGGTCCGCCCACGAGAGCTTCCGGCCGTACTTCTGCTTGATCGGCCAGAGCAACCGGATCGCCTTATCAAGGCTCGCGTTGTCGGGCCAACTATTGAGGGGTGCGAAGCGTATCGTGCCGGAGGCTGCGCCGCCGCGTCCATCGTCGATGCGGTACGTGCCTGCACTGTGCCACGCCATTCGGATGAAGAGGGGGCCATAATGACCGTAGTCGGCGGGCCACCACTCCTGCGATGTTGTCATCAACTCATCAATGTCTTGTTTCAGAGTCTCCAGGTCGAGTGTTTTGAACGCCTCGGCGTAGTTGAAATCCTCCCCCATAGGATTGGATGTAGGTGGGTTCTGGTGGAGCATCTTCAGGTTCAACTGATTCGGCCACCACTGTTGGTTCGCTATGGTGCCCCGTGCATGAGAGTGACCCATCACTGGACACTTACTTTCGTTGCTCATATTCCCTCCAATCGTGTTCTGCATTTTCTCTAATTTATTCTTTGAAGTATTCCTTATCTTAAGCACCTGTTTAAAAAATCCAAATGGATCTCTGAAAGTTGTCATTTCATAGAGGATGCTATCCCACACCTCTCCACGAAAGACACAAACTGCCCTGTGTAGTATATTCACTACCGCGTTATCGTCGCGCTCAAGTTTTAAACCACAGGATTTGCATGGGTAGGCAGATACATAATTTTGCGATCACGCTTACTATGTTTGCCAGTATGATGTATTAATCATGCCATAATTTCTGACCAAAGTCAAATCTTTTTTTTACGTTTTGGTCCTTTCCAAAAGGGAGGATTTTCCTTCCGCGATTCAAATCGGGGGTTTCCAATCCGCAAAATTTGATAATAACAAATTCGAATGAGAAGTCAATTGAGGATAGCGATCAGGAAAGCATTCCTACAAGTAGGTCCGCATTGCTTATCTTTCGGTATTGCTCCCGATTCGACGTGGCAGTGGTAGAGACCTCCGCGTGCGCGGAGGGTCGAATTCTCTACCAGCAATGCTGTAGATATTATAGTGAAGCCCATAATTACTTGGACATTCTGAATAGGCGGGGAATGTAATGCTAAGACAAATTGTGCTTTAATAGCACAATTTCAAACCTCGCCAGCGAAGGAGGGGTTGTTATTCCCAGAAGTGTCAACTTATTTTTCGGTTTTACTATATAACGTAAGTTTGATTATGAAGTGGTTCCTGGATACCGCTATGTAGGTTGGGATAAGCACAGCATTAGGTTTTGAAGACTCAATTCTTAAATTGAACTTCACGTTAATTTAAACTATTTCATGTCGAATAGGAACGGATTATTTGCATCGAAATAATATGCGGGTTCCTCAACGGAGACCTTGCTATCCTTTGTCAAATGGATGGGTGCAGAGAACTGCTCAATAATCCCCTTTTGCGCAAGCCATTCACACGCCAATTCAAAAGCGAGTTCCCGCCCAAAACGCGTATAGATGTCGGTTATTGTGCATTCCTCGCCTGACTCTTCTAAGAAGTCAAGCAGCGGCTTGAACAGCATCTGTAGGTTATCTTCTAAATACTGGTCAACCTGTTCAAGTGCCTGACGAAGCATCGCCTCATCTTTCGGTTTGTCTATCAGATCCATGAAAACAGCATTGAAAAAGGACGGATTATGCTTGAGTGCTTGATAGATAACCTTCCGTCTCGGCGTTTCGCCGTGTATCAAGGTTTCAATGCGTGCCAATTGATTGACAACATAAGTGAGGTAGAGGAAAGTATAATTCATATCGCGCTTAAGGTGGAACCACTTTTCAGCTTTCGCGAGTGTGGCTGTCGCATCCGCAGCAGCTTTGAGAAGTTGGAAGTACATATCCCGTTTACCGACCTGTAAATAGGCAGAATCTCCTATAGGAAAATTGGCATCCCCGTCTACAGAAAACAACTTGTCCTTGGAAAAGAGGACACGACTATCAGCGAGGATTGAATGGAGCGGGCTGCCCTGTAACGTTCTGTTCAACATTTTTCTATAGGCACCGCGGGTATAGAATTGAACAAGGATCGGGACACCTTCTTCAATTAATTGATACTGTTTCTGCTTGAATTTCGTGCCGTCACGGAGAATCAAAGTTATATGGACAACAGTCTTCTCCCAGACATTGTCTTCGGCGAGGTTGTTGGTGAGAATCGCCGCGAGGAGGTACCGGTCCTGTTCGAGTGTGTCTGTCAAACTGTTGACTGCGCTATGAATTCGGGCGTGGATATCGTCCTTCAGACGCGCCTGCTCCGGCTTAGATTCAGTGCCATCGTAATAGTAAGCTGGCTCCTCCACCGAGACCTGGCTTTTCGCCGTGAGTTTCATCGGCATTGAAACTTGCCTGATAATGCCTTTCCACGCCAACCATTGGCACACAAGATCCAACGATTTTTTATCAAATTTGGAGATATTTTTGCTTTCATCATGGAAACTGTGTCCTAAGTCAGCGTTCAATTCGGTATTAGAACGCGGTGCCTGCTGCTCAATGAGGTAATCAAGAATCGGTTGGAAGATAAATTGTCGCTCATCAAGGTAGGCGTTAATTGCATCAAGTGTATCCTGTATGACAGCCTCACTCTTTTCACAATTCATCAAATCTGTATAGACATGGTTAAAGAAATCGGGATTGTAACGGAGTGCGGGTTGAATCACCTCTCGTGCCGGAATTTCATCGTTCAGAAGCACCTCTATCCGTGCTAACCCTTGCACCACATTCAGAAGCGATAAAAAAGCGGTCAGGCAATCTTTATTAACGTAAAACTGCTTTTCAGCATAAACGAGATTTGGTAAAGTGCTGGCGATAACATTGCGGAGTTGGAACTGTTTATCACGTTCGGCGATGTTGTTGCGGTTTGCGTTTTTATCATACCATTCTTGGATAGAGGGATCGTGTGAAAAGAGGAGTGTGCTGTGCGAGAAATAGGAGTGCATGAAGGATCCTTGCGGTGCACTCTCTACGAACCGTTTAAAAACATTACGCGGCGTTATATGCGCGAGGATGTTTACACCGTTTTCAACGAGTGAGAAGAAGAATTGCGTCGGATGAATTGCATCTCTGCTGATGAGTTCAACATCAAGATCCGATTTTTCCCATCTGCCGATGAATTTAACATCAAGATCCGATTTTTCCCATATGTGCCCATAAGAGAAACTGCCAGCAACAATAGCGGCGAGGACATAGGGATCCTTCTGAACCTTTTCGACAAGCGCATCCACGGCTTCCTGGTCCTGCTGTTCGATAGCATCTTGGGATTGCATTGGGT
>JAKZUG010000340.1:0-14646 GCA_047516705.1 Candidatus Poribacteria bacterium
AGCGAGTTCTATGCCAATAGGACTCGCACCGACAATAATAACGCGATCAAGTTGTTGATTGAACGCGATGCCGCTAATGCGTAGTAGCTGTTCAACTGCGATTGCACTTCCGATAACAAAGACATCGTCCGCCTGTTGTAAAGCATCGTTACCTCTCGGAATGATGATGTGCCTGTTTCCGTTACTGACTGGGTCTCCGTTGTTAGAAAGCCCCTGACGGCTAATAGCAGCAAAGCGGATATCGTTAAGCAGTCCATTAGCGTCTAACTCAGCGAGCGACTTTCCGATTAATGGATTTGACTGTTTGACGCGAAAGGAGACAAGTTGTACCCTGCCATCCTCAAATTCAACAATCTCTCGTGCTTCAGGTATCTGTAAAAGCCGAACGAATTCAGCAACACAGAGTTGCTCAGGATTAATCAGAAGATCAATGCCAAAATCCTTGGGCGTTAGACCACTTTCTGTAGAGAAATAGTCAGGATTGGAGACACGCGCGATTTTTGTGTTAACGCTGTATCTCTCGGCAATCTGACAAGCGAGCATATTAATTTCATCGCTGTTCGTAACGGCGATGAGGAGACCGGCTTCATCAATCCCAGCGGTTTTGAGCAGTCGAGGAGATGACCCTGAGCCGCGCAAAGTCTGCAAGTCCAACTGTTCGTTAACTCGGCTGCAGGCGGCATCGGATTCATCAATAAGGACAACGTCATTATGCTCAGCGGTGAGAAGTTTAGCAGTATGAAATCCAATCTCTCCTGCACCTATAATTATTGCTTTCATATTTTTATAGTTGTCAGTTATCAGTTATCAGTTGGATTACTTCCGTATCAACAGTTTTCGTGTTGCCGAGAAATCTCCGGCAGAGAGTGTATAGAAATAGATATCACTCGCAACCTTCTCACCTTGTGCATTCCGGCCATCCCAATACGCTGCACGGCTCTTGCTCTGATACATGCCCGCAGCCTGATGCCCTAATGTCAACGTCCGCACCAATGCGCCCTTCACAGAATAAATGTGGAGCGTCACCTCCGCAGGGTCCGCCAACTGATACGGTATCCACGTCTCAGGATTGAAGGGGTTTGGATAGTTCGCCAACAATGTAGTCTCTTTCGGGGTTAACGCCGCTAAGAGACGTTCCAGCAAGAAAACACCTCGCTGAGAACGGACATCCGTGAGGGATAAGTGGTATGCCTGCGCCAGCCACTGCTCCACTGTGGCGCGTGGTGGCACACTCCCCGAAGTGCGATGCCATGCTGAAGGCGCAGCCGCCTCAGTTCCCAACTCGCCTGCCACTAACACAAGGTCTTGAATATTGACGGCACCGTCTCCGTTGACATCCGCTCCATTCTGTCCGTCTTGCCCCAGATGCGAGGAGACGATCACCAAATCCTGGATGTTGACGACACCATCGCCGTTGACATCTGCGGCGAGCCGTGCTACCGGTGCCGTAGCGATAGCGATAAAGAGTATCCGGCTGTTCAATGCTGCAGCGGTTGCCTGCGCGCGGTGCCTACCAGGATTGGGACCGAGCGTGAGAGTGGTTTGTGCCCTGCCTCTCGCATCGGTGGTAGCGGTTGAGGTACTAAGCTTTCCATTACCCCCAATCACTGTAAAGGTGACAGATATACCACGTATCGGGGTGCCGCCAGCGTCTATTGCCGCCACGACCAACGGGTTTGCCAAACTTTCGCTGCCCGTGGCTTGCTGTCCGCTACCGGAGATGATATCCAAGGCCGGATAGGTACGTTGGTCGAACTTGACCTCAATGCCTTTTGCCTGTATCGCGGGGATATGTGTGTGGAGGGAGACATAGTTCAGTGGGTTGAGTTCGAGATACAGCCCTATACTATCCCACTGTCCCCCTGTTAGATTCAACTCCGCTAAAGGTAATACGTCTGAGACGGCGTTGTTGTAGAGATTCAGGTGTGTGAGTTGTGTCAAGCTTGCCAATGGCGAGACATCCGAGATAGCGTTGTGGGCAAGATCCAGGCGTGTGAGTTGTGTCAAGTTTGCCAGTGGCGAGACATCCGAAATCGTGTTGGCTCCGAGACGCAGGGATGGAAGCTGTATCAAGTTTGCCAGTGGCGAGACATCCGAGATTGTGTTCTTGTAAAGATTCAGGTGTGTCAGTTGTGTCAAGTTTTCGAGGAAGGACACATCGGAGAGCGAACTAGAAGAAAGGTTCAAACTCGTCAGTTGTGCTAACCCAAACAGCGGTGAAAAATCTGATACTGCATTGCTGTTAACCAATTCTCCATTGATGAACTTATGCCCAAGATCCAACGCATTGAGGTTGTGCGCGTGTTCAAGCCCCGTGAGGTTTTGAATGTTAGCATTTGGCACTTCAAGTCGTGTCAACGCCAACATATCAGCAGCGGTTATAGTGGCGTTGCTTGCCTTGCCGAGAGTGTCCACTATCTTTGCGCGGAGCGCGGCATCGCGGATAGTCACGCGCGAATCGGCATCAATCGCGGTAATGGTAAAATTAACAGGACGCGGTGCTTCCGCTGCAACGACGCGAACGGTATTCCGAGCCGGTGTGGAGCCCAATGTTAAGGTTGTCCAGGCTCTACCGGTGCCATCGGTGATGGCGTGTAATGGAGACAGCCGCCCACCGCCAGCGGTGACGCTAAACGTTACAGGCACTCCTGAAAACTCAAACCCGTCTTCATCATACACTTTTATGATGACCCAAAGGGCTGTGCCCGCCACACCATGCGTGCCTGAGATTTTCGAGATCGTTGACGGGGTGCGGGAACTAAAGGTTACCGTCGCGCCGCCCGCCTGAATAGCAAGGATATGCGTGTGGAGTGAGGGATAACTCAGCAGGTTTCCTCTCAAATGCAGCGTTTTTAGGTGAGGTAACCCTTCAAGCGCAGATACATCGGAGAGGCTGTTACTTGCAAGCGATAGCGTTTTCAGTTGCGTTAATCCCGCAAGAGGTGTTACGTCCGAAAGACTATTGTTATCAAGCGACAGCGTTTCTAATTGTGTGAGTGCTGCGAGGGGTGCCACATCCGAAAGGTTGTTATTGTCAAGTGATAATGTTTTTAGATTGGGCGCATATTGCAGTCCTGTTAGGTCGTGGATGTTGGCATCGTTCGCGGTAAGCGTTGTCAACGTCAACATATCCGATGCAGTGAGCGTTGCACCACGCGGCTTGTTGAGTGTTTCTACTATCTTCGTGCGAAGATGGGTATCTGGAACGGTCACAGGTGAACTGAGGAGGAGAGCTGTCGCTGTAAACTGCACGGGTTGTGAGATATCTGCGGCGGTCACGCGGACGGTCGTTGCGCCTGCGGTTTGCCCGAATGTCAACTGTGCTTGTGCCCTGCCATTGGCATCCGTCGTAATCGCTGTGGCACTGAGCCGTCCGTCACCTATGGTGACAACAAACGTAACAGGTACGCCCGCGAATACGCGATTGTGTTGATCCCTCACTTCTACAGCAAAGGGTAATGGCAGTACGGCATTGACTACGCCTTGCTGCGCAGCCCCTGATATTTTCACGAAGGTCGTCGGGGTCCGATTGTCAAACTTTACCTCAATGCCTCTTGCCTGCATCGCAGGAATATGTGTGTTAATAGAGGCATAATTCAAGAGATTGCCCCAAAGACACAACCCACTACTGTCCCATTGAGGCTCTGTCAGATTTAACCCTACCAGGGGCGACACATCCGTAATACGATTGCTCATAAGATTCAGGATTTTCAATTGGGTCAATTCTGACAACGCAGATACATCACTGATGCGATTGTTTGAAAGATCCAAAGATGCTAGTTGGGTCAATTCTGACAACGCAGATACATCACTGATGCGATTGTTTGAAAGATCCAGAGACGTCAGTTGTGTTAGTCCCGCAAGAAGGGATACATCCGCAATCGCGTTGTCCCAAAGACTCAGATATGTTAGTTGGGTTAGCCCAGCAAGAGGGGATACATCACTGATGCGATTGTTTGAAGGATCCAAAAACGTCAGTTGTGTTAGTCCCGCAAGAGGGGATACATCCGCAATCGCGTTGTCCCAAAGACTCAGAAATGTTAGTTGGGTTAGCCCAGCAAGAGGGGATACATCACTGATGTGATTGTTTGAAAGATCCAGAGACGTCAGTTGTGTTAGTCCCGCAAGAAGGGATGCATCCGCAATCGCGTTGTCCCGAAGACTCAGACTTGTCAGTTGCGTGAAGGCTGCCAGAGGTGTCAGATCAGTAATAGCACTGCCATCAAGATATAGGTGTGCCAGTTGTGTCAATCCCGATAGGAACAACACATCCGAAAGTAAACTGTAGGAAAGGTTCAAATTCAACAACTCAGATAACTCCGACAGCGGTGAAAAATCCGATACCGCATTGCTGTTGACATACCCTTCACCGTCGATATACTCGCCCCCAAGATTCAAAAATTTCAGATTGTAGGCATGTTCAAGCCCAGTGAGGTTTGTTATCCGGCGATTAGGGACCTCAAGCTGCGTTAAATTTAGCATCGTGTGCGTCGTGATTGAACTGCCAATTTCTTGACGCACTGCCGCTGCTAAATTTGCATCCGGTATTGAAACTACTTTGGGGCGCGGCAGCAGGGAAGTAACATTGATTGGATAGTTTTCACTCCAGAATAGGTTCCCATTCACATCAATCATCTGAAGGCTTACAGATCTACTTTCGGGTGTCAAATAGGGGGTAACAAATTCAACGGTGCGGTTCGAGTTTCCGTTTAATCTTTTACAACCGAGCAATGCGTTGTATCCATCATATTCTGGCGTATGCAATTGGACTTGATGGACCCCGTCGGGATCGGTTACCTTAAAGCGGAAACGGATAGCATTCGGTGGAGAGGCGAGGCTCGGTGGGAGCATCTCAATTGTAGGAAGCTCATTGATAGCGGATCGGTCAGCGTTGAACGCGCGGTGGGCATCTAACCATTCCGCAGCGCAGAAAGATGTAACCATCCAGTCAGAGGTATCAGACAAGAACCGCTTCGCATTGGCGCGAAAATCGTGTTGTAATCCAAAAGCGTGTCCGAGTTCATGGACAATTACAGGAACATTAAAACAAAAACCAGAAGCAGGGATGAGTGCCTTCCCTGCAACACCTCCTTCCGGCCCACCTCGACCACATGCTCCGCCGCTGTCAATTGTTTCGCTACTTATATCTATTGCAGTGAGATAGATATTTTTTGATGTGTCAAACCGTCCATCAATTTCTTCCCAGATATTCCACGTCCATGATAAATTACTGTAATGTTCATCTGTGTAGCGTCCTTTCACATGATGCACCACAGCCTTTCCGCGTGCGTCCGCTTCAAATCTAAAAGTTTTTCTGCCGAACCCATGGGCTTCCATCAGATTGGCGTAGACCTGTTGCACGTCTTTTATTAACCCATCCATCTTTACATCTATGTCGGGCTGGGGTTCACGGTCACTGGGTAGGAAATAGATAAGCCGCACCATTGGCCTGGTGTCTTGGGCGAGGCTGACATGTAAGAACACTGCCATACTACAGATGAGGATTAAGAGGGAGAGAACTGTTGTTTTCATCTTGGATACGCCTATTAATATTCGTCAAGCGGAGGACAAGCACACAAAAGATTTCTGTCCCCATAGACTTCGTTAATACGTCCCACGGCTGGCCAAAATTTGGTGTCTCGCACCCACGGCTTTGGAAACGCGGCTTTTTCACGCGAATACGGGTGGCACCAGTCAGATTGTGTAACCATCTCTACCGTGTGTGGCGCGTTTTTCAAGACGTTGTCCTGCTGATCGGCGGCACCTGTCTCAATCTCGGCTATCTCTTCACGAATCGAAATGAGCGCGTCACAGAACCGTTCTAATTCGGCTTTTGATTCACTTTCTGTCGGTTCAATCATCAATGTACCCGGCACAGGCCAAGAGACAGTCGGTGCGTGGAATCCGTAATCCATCAACCGTTTTGCGACATCGGTTACGTCTATGTCCGCACTTTTTTTGAATGCCCGTAAATCAATTATACACTCATGCGCGACTAAGCCGTGCTTTCCTGTATAAAGCACAGGGTAGTACGGTGCAAGTTTCTTTGCGATATAGTTGGCATTAAGGATCGCAACTTGTGTTGCCGATGTAAGCCCATGTGCTCCCATCATCGCGATATACGCCCAAGAAATCGGTAGAATTCCGGGGCTTCCCCACGGTGCTGCGGATACGGCACTAATTCCAGTGCTACCGCCAACGGTGATGATCGGATGTGTCGGTAAGAAATTTGTGAGATGTGCCTTGACACCAATCGGTCCCATGCCCGGTCCACCACCACCGTGAGGGATACAGAAAGTTTTGTGGAGATTTAGATGGCAAACATCTGCGCCGATATCTGCGGGTTTTGCGATGCCAACGAGCGCATTCAGATTCGCACCATCCATATAAACCTGTCCCCCAGATTGATGGACAATATCGCAAATCTCGCGAATTTTCTCTTCAAAGACACCGTGTGTTGAGGGGTACGTAATCATCGCAGCGGCAAGATTTTCACGATGTGTGTCTGCCTTCAACCGAAGATCCTCAAGGTCAATATTCCCGTCCGAATCGCATGCGACGACAACGACTTTCATACCTGCCATTACCGCGCTCGCAGGATTTGTGCCGTGGGCAGATGTTGGGATTAAACAGACATCGCGATGCGACTCACCGCGACTCTGGTGATATTTTCGGATGACTAAGAGTCCTGCATATTCGCCTTGCGAACCCGCATTCGGTTGCAATGAGATACCACTATAACCGGTTATCTCAGCTAACCATGTTTCCAATTGTGAAAATAAACGTTGATAGCCTTCCGCCTGTTCTTGGGGAACGAACGGGTGTAACTCACAGAACTCGCGCAATGTTACCGGTATCATCTCCGCCGTAGCGTTGAGCTTCATCGTACAGGAGCCAAGCGGTATCATCGCGCTCACAAGGGAGAGATCTTTGGTTTGAAGCCTGTGGATATAACGGAGCATCTCGGTTTCAGAATGGTAACTATTGAAAACAGGATGTGTCAAGTAGGGACTTTCTCGTTGTAATTCTATAGGAATTGTATCCGCAGACAAGGTATGCACAGATGGAGACCGTGCGCCAAATATCTGAAGGAGTTCCTCGACATCCGCAGATGTCGTTGTTTCGTCTAAGGAGATGCCGATGTGTGTTGCATCAATTTCGCGAAGGTTTATCTGTCTTGTGCGCGCAGAAGTAAGTAGCTCTGCTGCTGTTTCTATTGGGACATTAACAGAAACAGTATCAAAACAGGGAAATTCTCCAGTGGCATGACCGAGTTCTTCAAGTCCTGCCCGTAGTGTACAGGTATGAGCGTGTACGCGTTCTGCAATTTGTTTAAGCCCGGTGGGTCCGTGATAAACTGCGTACATCCCTGCCATGACAGCGAGCAAGACTTGTGCGGTGCAGATATTGCTCGTCGCCTTTTCACGCCGGATATGTTGTTCGCGCGTTTGCAGTGCTAATCGGATGGCGGGTTCACCGTTTACATCGTGGGAAACACCAGCAATTCGTCCGGGGATGTTACGTTTAAGTTCTTCACGCGTTGAGAGGAATGCAGCATGAGGTCCGCCATACCCAAGCGGAACACCGAACCGTTGCGAGTTGCCGATGGCAATATCTGCGCCAAATTCGCCAGGGGGTTTCAATAACATGAGTGCTAATAGGTCTGTAGCAGTAACGAACAAACCTCCAGCGGCATACACTTGTTCAGCGAATTGATGATAATCGTAGATCGCGCCATCTGTCGCTGGATATTGCACGATTGCTCCTAAGATAGGTTTATCAAAATGCGTTTTCCTGTGGTCTCCGATGTGCAATTTAATGCCGAGGGGTTCGGCACGTGTTTGTAAAACAGCAATTGTTTGCGGATGGCATGTTTCTGAAACAAAAAAGTTGTGCCAGTCCTTCTGCGTTGAATTTCCTAAACACATTGTCATAGCTTCAGCGGCAGCTGTAGCCTCATCAAGAAGGGATGCGTTTGCAATAGGGAGGCCGGTTAAATCTATAACCATTGTTTGGAAGTTTAGCAACGCTTCTAAGCGACCTTGTGAAATTTCGGCTTGATAGGGGGTGTATTGGGTATACCAACCGGGGTTCTCCAAAATGTTCCGTTGAATAACTGGCGGGACAAAACAGTCATAATAACCCATTCCGATATAGGAACGGTAGACTCGGTTTTGAGAGGCAATTTGTTTTAAGGCATCAAGTGCCTCGTATTCTGAAAGACCTTGTGAGCATGTGGTTTTCCCATCAATATCTAAACTGAGCGGTGATGATAAACGAATATCTGCTGGAACAACGTTTTCGATGAAATCTTCCATTGAAGAATAACCGAGCGTTGTTAACATTAATTCAATATCTTCCGCGCGAGGACCGATGTGCCGATCCGCGAAGGTGGAAGTTTTGTTTTCTTTATCAGGCATGCTCCGCCTCAATATGTGCTTGATAACTATCGGCATCAAGGAGTGCGTCAAGTTCGCCCGGGTTCGTCATTCTGATCTTGAGAAACCATCCATCATCATAAGGAGACTCATTGACCTGTTCCGGCGCGTCAAGGAGCGATTCGTTGACATCAATCACTTCGCCACTGATAGGCGCGTAGAGATCGAATGCTGCTTTGACAGATTCTATTACACCGAATTCTGTTTTCTGTGTGAGTTCAGTGCCGACTTCTGGCAATTCGACGTAGACGATATCTTGAATTTCGGATTGGGCATAGTCACTGATACCAATAGTGACGATGTCACCCTCTTGCCTTGCCCATTCATGGCTTTCCATGTATCTTAAGTTATGTGGAATCATTCTATTAATTTCACCTATTCTGTGTTTGAGGTATTTCCCAAATAATGATATTTATAAATAACCAAAACCGTTGAATCAACCACGGTTCTAAGCGAATATGATATAAAAACCTAAAATGTGTAGACCCATTCTGATTGCTGGAATTCACATCGTTTGACCTGACCGATAAGCTCAATCTCATGTAATTTTTTAATTTTGTTAGAAATCCGGTTGTTATATGGCTTCATAAGCGTTTTCTGTGCTGTCTTTAGCTGTGAAAAAATAATTTAGCGGAAAGTGTAACATTTCTGATAAGTTTTAGATATCATCAGTTTTTCCGTAAGAATTTCACTGTATCATTAGTTAGGTAAACCTCTGAAAAAAGGAACTTTCACGATTTTCGCGGGGTGCATCTTACCACGAATCTCTATATCAATTTTTCCATCGTCAGGTACCGCCTGCGATGATACGGTAGCGAAGCCGATATTGAATTTGAGACTCGGCGAAGGTGCACCGCTCGTCACAGTGCCAATGTGTTCACCCTCTTGATAGACAGCATAGCCGGCACGTGCCACAGCACGGTCAAGCATCTGAAAACCTATCATCTGCTTCGCAATACCTTCCCGTTTCTGAGCAAGGAGTGCCCTTTTTCCAATAAATTGTCGGTTTTTGGATTTGACAAACTTACCGAGTCCTACCTCAAACGGGTTCGTGTTGTCGTTCATATCCATGCCGTAGAGGCGGAGTCCAGCTTCAAGGCGTAAGGTGTCGCGCGCGCCAAGTCCCACCGGTTGTCCTTCAGCTTCCATCACAGCTGGATAGAGCGCATTCCACAATTTTTCCGCATTGTTGGCATCAACGTATAACTCAAAACCGATTTCACCTGTATACCCAGTTCGTGAAATAGCGGTAGGGATCCTTGCTACCTCGCCGACTTCAAACCGAAAAAACGAAATTTCAGAAACATCTCGTTCAGGAACGAAAGGATTCAGAATGTTTATCGACTTTGGACCTTGAAGTGCAATGAGTGCTGTGTCCTCACTTACATCTTTTACTACTACGCCCGTGTCGTTGTGAGCTTCCACCCATGCCAAGTCTTTTTCAATGTTGGCAGCGTTGACGACCAGCATATAGTGATTATTGGCGTGCCGGTAAATGAGCAGGTCGTCAACTATTCCGCCTGTTTTATTACAGAATAGGGTATACAACACACCCCCATCGGTTAAACGTCCCGCGTCGTTCGTGCTAAGTTTCTGCACCAACTCATCTGCGCCGTGTCCAGAAACTTCAATCTCTCCCATGTGCGATAGGTCAAACAAGCCAACATGCGTTCGGACAGTTAGATGCTCCTTAACAATACTGCTATATTGGAGTGGCATCTCCCAACCACCGAATTCGGTGAATTTCGCATTAAGGGATTCATGGACCTGATAAAGGGGCGTTCTTTTCATTTTTACTCACTACATACACCGAAGATTTGGCGTATCTAAAGCCCGTAGATACGTGCGAGATTTCCGCCGAAAATCAGTGCCTCAGCATCATCACCGAGTTCCAACCGCTTGAGGGCGTTGATAACCTGAATGGGTCGGTATTCTGGTAAATTAGAACCGAAGACTATCTGTTCTGGTCCGAGTTCATCAACGGCAGTTTTCACCTCAGTTGGAACAACGGTGTCTGGATCCGTCCCCCAACGGCGATGAAACCGCAAGATAGTGGTCCCCAACGAAACATTTTTATTCGCTTTCGCGACAGAGATACCCGCGTCTAAATCGTCAGGAAACCCCATGTGATCCATGATAACGGGCGTTTCTGGCACCCAACTTGCGACAGTACCGATCCGGTTTGGATGGCAATTGTTAGGTCCAGAGTGAATTGAGATGATAAGTCCATAGTCACGTGCAGCTTCAACAACGGGACGCACGATAGGATCATCTACATTGTAGTTGTGAATGGCAGGCATCAGTTTAATCCCGGGCATTCCCCACACCTCGGCAGCCAATCTGACCTGCTCAAGAGGTTCCGGTTCTGTCGGATGTACAAGTGCGCAACCGAGGGCGCGCGGATTACCGCGAATCGCATCGGCAAGTTCACTGTTTTCGGGAAGCGGTTGGGGATTCGGCATGACAACAACGACATCCATGTTGGCTTCGTCCTCTAATGCCAATAATGCTGCTAAATTGAGTTTGCCATTTTCATCACGAAATGAATCGTTGAGATAGGCTTCAAAATCGCCTCGCATGAGAAGGCTCCTTTATTTCAAGGTATCGTGGTTAGAAACCCCTCCTACAGGAGAAGTATCGGGGTTAGAAACCCCTCCTACAGGAGAAGGTTCGTTGATAAGAACTGCGCCATCCGTCCTTTTTTCAGAACCGACAGTCCCTTCCATTAGGACATACACGGTGTCTCGGTAAAGGACATAAGCAGATTCTGCTGTAGTGGTGTCTGGGAAACGGATGATGAAAACAATTTGGGCATCCATCCAATTTGTTGAATCGGCACTATTCTGATAGTACGCGGAGATTCCGAGCGCAGTATCCGTCAGCTGCGGGACGTTGGCAGGTAAAGTGCTGTAGATTTGGCTTAATGCCCAATTGGATCGGAATAACTTGGTGCTTCCATGAATCCTTTTATTGTTAGGTAGTAGTGCAAGTATTCGTGGCTCTGGCGGTGGGTCTTTAATTTGTGCAGCAACCGCTTTCGCGAGTGCGACCATGCCCTCACGAATACCAGTGGCGAATTCATAGCCTTCAATCTGAACGAAATACTTTCCCTTAGAAAATCGGAGATACCCGCCTGAAAGCATTGCCTTACTGCCAACCCATTCAAATTTCATTTTCGGATAGGTGTGGAAGTTGTAAATCCCGAAGGCGTTTTTTGGCGTTCCCATATCGAAAATTTCGAGCAAAATCAACGGCTTTGAACCGAATAGAGGTGCTTCGTATTCCACCTCCGCTTGTCGTTCAAAGCCGTAAGCGTAGTAAAGATCGGGCGAAGCAGCTCTATCCCGATAGAGGGTTTTACCTTGATAGGTCGAAGGGGCACGCGATTGGACCCACCCTAATAATTCACCGTTGCTTGGTAAGAGATGTTCTGGCGAAAGCGTTGTCTGTAAAACATCCTCTGTCATTGAGGTTTCTCCAACCTGTGCTGATGAGAACGCCTCTATGTTTTCTGCGACCTCCAGCATCGTCTGCTCTGCCCTCTTTGCTGTAGAACTGTGCCACACACCATAGATATATCTGCCTTCGCGCTGAACAACCGTCCAATCGCCTTGATCTCTACTGCATGAAATTAGCATCAAGCTGCAGAGAAGATAGGTACAGAGCGAGAAACGATAGAATCTACCAAAAATGTATGCGCTTTTGCGTTTCATCCGCGAGAGGGCTCCCGTGCTGTGTACTCTTACCACTGTTCAGCAAGTTGGTTATAAAGGTCTTCTACCAGTTCTTCTACAATGCGCCTCTCGGCTTCTTCACGGGATTCCATTGGTTCAGACCGATTTTGGACAATATAGAAGTCATGAACTTGGAGGTGGTTGTCAGTTTGAGCAATCATGTCGTTGCGAACCCGATCGAGAAATTCGTATTCAATCTGAAGGGTCATGCGCACCATTTCGACTTGACCTTGGGGACCATAGCCTTGCTCCCGTATATCAAAATCCTGTATCCGCATCGTAAACTCGGAATCGTTTCCGTCTCGCCATTTCCGGTTGAAACGTTGCGTGAGTTTTTCATGAATGACTTCATCGTAGGGTCGCTGGGAGGCATTATCGTAAGCAAAATCCGCATCTAAGATTTCAACAGGCGCGATACGGATAGTGCTGATATGCTCGAGATATTCTGATTTAGACACATACCCACATCCAGCAGTTAAACCGAGGCATATCAATAGTCCTAATAGGAAGATTGTTTTAGACATTTTTCCCTCCGGGTCTTGTCGGAAAAAGCGATCTGACTTGTATTGTAAAAACACATCTCTTACCCTTACCTTACGCTCAAAATCTCAAACCACTTGGCAAGACAGGTTGTTGAAATTTTACCGGTGAAGCTTTCGGACGTGGAGCTTTCTGCTCTTTGCCATAAAATACAGATTTGACGGTATCAACAATATATCGCTTATAAGTAGGGGATAATAAAACAACAAAAACAAGGACGAGCAGAATAAGAACTATGGCTAAAAAATAGGTCAGCCACTTCTGATCGAGTAGATCCGCTTTATCGAGAGTATGTTTAGTTGTATTGCGGTGTGCTCTCATCGGTATGACCTCTTGCTTATTGGCGTATTTACTTTGTGCGAGTCTCTGTATTGTTACTTCAAGAAATCGGATGAATCGTAATTATTGAAATTATAGCACAAAAACAGATGACATGCAAGATTTTTAACAGAGGTTTTCAGTTTTCAGTAGTTAGCAATCAGCAGTCGGTTTCCATCAGTAGTCAGGGGTCAGTGAGCGTCGCGACCGGGAGGTCGCTCCTACAAGAAAGCGTCCGCGACCAGAAAATCGAAATAACGGGAGAAGTGAATGGCTCTGGATTTTTAATGGGTTTACTTATAACCCGAATTGCTTCAAGTTCACTTAATTTTCTCCAATTTTACTTTCCAATTCTCGCCAAGCTGTGAGGTTTTAAAAATAAAATAGGGCAAGGAGTTATCCTTTACCCTATTTGTCTAATACATTAGTTCTCAACTGCAACGTCGTGCAGTGTTCGACACTTTACTATCGAGAACGTCCTTTCGGAAGACGTGGCGAAGAACGTCGATCCCGCAAGTCGCGAGAATTATCGCGTTGGTCATACCGGTTGCCCCCACGCCGATCGCGGTTGTCATTTCCACGCCGATCGCGGTACTCACGTGAGTCTCGATTATCACGGTAGTTAGGGCGAGCACCATCGCGAGGTTCTCTGGAAGCATTCCAATCCGAAGAAGGGGATTCGCGATCCTCACTGGATTCAATCTTCAGTTCTTCAACCGGGACACCACTAGCGGCAACAAGTGCCAGATCCACGCGGTCTTGATCGTCAATTGTGAGAACACGGACGGTGACCTCGTCACCAACCTGCATAACATCCTCTGCACGACGGACGTATCCATCTCCCATCTGCGAGATATGAACGAGTCCATCTTTTCCGGGCAAGATCTCCACAAACGCTCCGAAAGATGCGATCCGTACGACTTTCCCAGTGTACTCCTTGCCGATTTCAGGCATGGCAGTAATTGCCCGGATTTTCTCTTCAGCACGTTTGCCATCTTCTGCGCTCATCGCAGCGACCTCCACAGTCCCATCATCTTCAATGTTAATGGTTGTGTTTGTCTCCTCTTGGATACCTTGTACGGTTTTACCGCGAGGTCCGATGAGGTCTTTAATTTTCTGCGGTGCGATTTGGAGGGAGTAAATCCGCGGGGCATAGGGTGAAAGTTCAGCACGCGGCTGGGCTATAACAGCACTCATCTGTTCAATAACAGCGAGGCGCGCTTCTTTCGCTTGATGAATTGCGCGGCGCATCAATTCAGGTGTAACACCCTCAATCTTGATGTCCATCTGCACAGCGGTAACACCTTCACTGGTCCCTGCAACTTTAAAGTCCATATCACCGAGAAAATCCTCGGTACCGAGCATATCGGTAAGTATAGCTTCCTGTTCACCATCTTTAATAAGCCCAACACCTATTCCTGCGACGGGGTTTTTAATCGGCACCCCTGCATCTAACAGTGCGAGCGTCGCGCCACAGACAGTTGCCATCGAGGATGAAGCATTAGATTCCAATATCTCCGAGACTAAGCGGATGGTATAATGGAATTCTTCTTTATTTGGAATGACCGGCTCAAGTGCTTTTTGTGCGAGTGCGCCGTGCCCGACCTCTCGGCGCC
>JAKZUG010000341.1:0-4735 GCA_047516705.1 Candidatus Poribacteria bacterium
GGAGAGTTCGTCACACCACGGAAACTTATCGCGTTTGACAGCGTTAAACTCTTTCTTTATATCCTGATGACCGCGCCATTCGTCTTTCTCACGTCCTGCTTGGAACGAAGACAGAGCGAAGTTGAAGGAAACACGCGCATAGCCCGCGTGCTGTGCCATTAGCGTCTTCTGCTTGTTATTCGGATTGAGTTCTATCTGCTGGGTTCGGAGTATTTCCAAAATATAGTTCCAATTGACTTTTTTCTTCGGAAACGATATTCTCTATGTCCTCTGCCATTTTCTTTGACTGATGAGAACGCCGCCCGTAGAGTTTCGCACAAAATACAGTCATGATTTCCATTACGTCACGCGTGAGTTCTTCCTCAAAAGAAGGTTGCTCACCTTTATTAATAATGACAACTTCTATACCTTTGAGTTCACAGATACGGAAAACTATCTCTGCACCAAAACGGAGAAGTCTGTCTTTATGTGTGATAACAAGACGGGACATTTGACCATGCACCATGAGTTCAAGTAATTGTAGCAGTCCTTTCTTGTTGTAATTCATGCCACTGCCGAGGTCTCTTATGATTTCAGCTTGCCACCCATTCTTATTGCAAAATGCCTCAAGGACGGCATGCTGACGTTCTAAATCCTCCTTCTGGTCAGAACTCGAGACGCGGGCATAGGCAATCGTAGGATAAGACAAATCGTTGACACCGAGAAGTTCTGCTAAATCATACATTCTTTGTCCACCAGGGGTGCGGTGAGACGGCATAATTTTGCCTTCTATTTCCCAATTCCGAAGTGCCTGAACGGATACACCAAGAAGTTTAGCAGCTTCACCAATCTTAACAAACCTATTATTCATACAGATATTATACCAAAAACAACAAGGATTTGTCAAGGTAAAACTACACAACTTTAGACTTTTATAGGTTCTTATAGAAAATTCCGAACTGCAACTTACCCTATCTATGCACAACATCCAGATGCTGTTGGTATCTGGTTCTTTGATGAAGGAGAAGGTGGCGAAGCCACTGATAGTTCTGGACACGGTCACACTGCCACTGTCGCTGGCGGAAAGCTGGAATGGGATAACGGTAAAATTGGTAAAGCCGTCGGTTTCAAACCGGGTACTTATCTTGAGGTAGAACACACAGATACGTTGAATCTAAAAACATTTACCGTCGCCGCGTGGATTAAATTCCGGAACGATACAGATGGTGGCGAGCAGAACATTGCCTACAAGCAGGTTGGTGACGACCGAGCGACCCGAAACTATACATTGAAAATGTGGGGCGGCAAAATTTACGGTATTTTCGCCAGCGGTGGAAACACGGATGCCGTTGAATTGGAGAGCGCGACCAATGTTGTTGACGAAAAATGGCATCATGTCGCACTGACTTATGATAAAAAAGCTTACGGTTATATGTCAATGGTAAAGAAGAGGGATCCGGCGATTTCGCGAAAGACCCCGAAACGAGCGATGCACCGCTCCGCATCGGTAACGGTATTGACGGATTTATTGATGAACTCCAGGTTTTGAGCGTCGCACTTTCTGTAGACGACATCAAACGCGATATGAATGACGGCATACAACTCGCAGTCGATGCTACCGGAAAAGCAACAACAACGTGGGGATACCTAAAAACTCGGTGGTAAAATTACACAACATAGTGAGAAAACATGAAACCCGTCATTAGAAAAGCGATACCGGATGACGCGCAAGCGGTTGCGTCAGTGATTAACTCTGTTATTTTGGAAGGGAAATATACTGCGTTAACCAACCCATTCACAGAAGAAGATGAACGCGCTTTTATTGAAGGGTTGTGCGTTCGGAGTGCCCTGTTTGTCGCTGAGGTAGACGAAATCGTTGGCATCCAGATCATTGAACCAGATGCTTTAGCACAATATACCGATTCAATGCAGCATGTAGCGACAATCGGAACATGGATACAGGCGGACTTTCGGGGACGCAAGATTGGGCAATTGCTTGCAGAGGCATCTTTCAAGTTTGCCCACGCTAAAAACTTCAGAAAGATCGCTATTCAGGTGATAGCAGACAACACCGGTGCCCTCCGGTTTTATGGCAATCTCGGTTTTGAAAAAATCGGCATCGCCAAAAAACATGTGAAACTTGAAGGCAAATTCTGCGATGTGTTCTATCTGGAAAAATTCCTGAGAGATGACTCTTAAACGCGGCGTAACCTCTCGCGCGGTGCTAATAGGCGTTATTTTTATTCCGCTCAACGCCTATCTTGTCGTGCAGTTAGAAACAGTATGGGGCATCGGCGACCCCACGACAATGACGATCTTTTTCAACGCCGTTTTCTGTTTTTTTCTCGTCGTTGTCTTAAATCTACTACTCACACGGTGGCTACCGAAAAGTGCCTTAAATCAAGGCGAATTGCTCACGATTTACAGTATCCTGATGGTGTCCATATCGGTAAGTGGACAGGATTTCACGCATACCGTCTTCGGGACGCTTGGCAACGCTCGTTGGTTTGCGACCGCTGAAAACGAGTGGGCGACGTTGTTCCTGAGTTACGTTCCACAATGGCTTGAGCCTTCGGAAAAGGCGTTGGAAAGTTACTTTTCTCGTGAGTCTTCGCTCTATGTTTCTACGAACATCAGAGGATGGCTTCAACCGCTCCTGTGGTGGACACTCCTCCTTACTGTCCTGTGTTTTGTGATGATCTGCCTCAATAGCATCATCCGTAGGCAGTGGGTAGAAACGGAAAAGTTAACGTACCCTTTAGTCTATCTACCTTTCGAGATGACTCAGGTGCGTTTTTTTAGGAATCGACTATTGTGGCTTGGTTTCGGTATTGCGGGTGCTATTAATCTCCTCAACGGTCTGAACGCACTTTTCCCCGCATTCCCCAAAATTCCGCTCTCCTATAATCTTGCTACACATTTTGTGGAACGTCCTTGGAACACAATACAAGCCTGGCCCGGCATGCCTATTCAAGCGAATCCTTTTATCATCGGTCTCACCTTTCTGATTCCACTTGGCTTACTTTTTTCCTGCTGGTTCTTTTACTTTATATGGAAGTTGGAATATATCGTTGGCGGTATCGCGGGCGTGAATGTGCCGCACTACCCATTCGCAAATCAGCAGGTGCTCGGTGGTTATCTGGGTATTGTCTTTGTAGTACTCTGGCTCGCGAGGAAGCACTTATTGGACGTGCTGAAAGCGGCTCTGGGTTCAGCAGCACTTGCTGAAGACACCAATGAACCAATGCGTTATCGTACAGCGGTCTGGGGTGCTATATTAGGTATTGTCTTCTTAGTCGGCTTCTGTTATCACGCCGGGATGTCCCTGACATTTGCCTTCGCGTTTTTTGGTATCTACTATCTCATTTTGTTCGGGTTTACGCGGATGCGCGCTGAACTTGGACCGCTCATGCACGGCATCCACTACTTCGGTCCATTCCAACTCATTGTCGCTATAACTGGAAGCCATCGTATCTCACCGCAAACCCTCACAGTTGCTGCCCCTTATTGGACACACACGAAAGAATTTCTGAACAAACCGATGCCTGCCTACTTGGAGAGTTTTAAATTAGCAGAGCGTACGAACGTTGTCCAAGGCAACATTGTAATTGACACTCGAAAACTTTGGAAGGTATGCCTACTGGCAACATTCTTGTCTATTATTGTTACGTTCTGGGCGTTCCTTGAACTCGGTTATAAGTGGGGCGGTCCTGGCGCGTGGCGCGGGAACCTTGCCTATAATGCCATTGCACGCGTACTAAGGCAACCGACGGATCCAGATTTTACACAACTTGGTGCGACAGCCTTTGGTGTGGTTTTTGTACTCGCTGGAACTGTCTTACGTTTGAGGTTCTTTTGGTGGCCCCTCTACCCGCTTGCCTATCCCCTCGCCGGTTACTATTACTTCAACTATCTCTGGTTTCCGTTCTTTGCTTGCTGGCTGATAAAGGGGATAATCCTAAAATATAATGGCATTCGCGGATACCGGAAGGCAGTTCCGCTATTTCTTGGGCTGGTGCTCGGCGACTTCGTTTTAGGATGTATATGGGCAATACTCGGCTTATTGACAGGCGAAGCGACCTATATGTTCCAAGAATTGGTTATAGCTCCATGTAGATTGTCAGGACCAATAGCATGTTGCTTGTCCTAAAATCTGAAATTGGGCCCAAGGATTTTGATGGTGAGGTTGAAAAAAGAGACGAAAATAGTTGTTGCGTTTTTATGGCAATTCTTATATATTGTAATCACGGATTGCGCACTGCATTCTAACTCCAACTCTTTTTTAGCGTTTTGATCTGTGGTAGGATAAAACGCTACAAAGGAGCACCCATGTATTTGCAAGGAAACTTCCAAGTGCTTACACCTGTTTAAGTGACAATTTGAGTTATATGCTGCAATCAGGTTTTGCCCACGATATCCCAACCTCAACTTCTTATATTTTGAGATACTAATTGCTTTGAAAACACGTGCTGATGCGCATTTTACATATAAAGGAGGTTCTTAATGAAAGCTGCTTTTATTTTTCGGTTCTTGGTGTTAAGTCTGATGCTGATGGGGATGGTGGCGGCTTGTTATGCACAAGGTGTCAGTCAAAAAGACCTCATCATCTACTACAGCTTCAACAAAGATACGCTGAAAAAGGATGATGTCTTAGATGGGTCTGGCAACGGGAATGACGGCTTCCTACACGGTAATGACTTAGAGATTGTAAAAGGCAAAGTCGAAGAATGTATGGAGTTTCCGGGCAACGCCACCC
>JAKZUG010000342.1:0-21712 GCA_047516705.1 Candidatus Poribacteria bacterium
GAGTAGATGGTCGCGTCCTGATTGTAGTTTTGCCATCGGGATGAGGAAAGTCCGGACTCCGCAGGGCAGGATGCTGGGTAACCCCCAGGAGCGGCGACGCTATGGAAAGTGCAACAGAAAGTAGACTACAACGTTTCCTTAATTGTGGGCCTTCTTGCTCATTTTTTGACGTTGTCAAAAAATGGGTTATGTTAAAATCAAGCAGTATGTTCAACTGATAGTTGGACTGTTGATTTTAAAGAAGATCGCCTTCGGACAACGAACGAAGGCGAAGAAGTTAGCACATGGTTAAAAAAACGTTGTACAGGTGAAACGGTGCGGTAAAAGCGCACCAGTCCATAAGGTGACTTATGGAGCTATGTAAACCCCATCTGGAGCAAGGTAAATCGGGGACACGTGCAGGTGCGCCCGCCTCGTCCCCAGGTAACCGCTTGAGGTGGATGGTAACATCCATCCCAGATGAATGATCATCATATACAGAATCCGGCTTATTCTCAACTCAAGTTTTATTTTTGCTTGAGAATATGAAGTGAACCCTGATGTCCCAGATTTTCTGGAATAAATACTACCAAAACACTACAGAACCGTGGACAACGCCAGATGCCGGTTTTGTTGCAGAAGTTGCGCATCTTCCACCTGCCCGCGCGCTTGAACTCGGTGCAGGCGAAGGTGCCGACAGCATTTGGCTTGCAAACCAAAAATGGGAAGTCGCAGCCGTGGACTTCGCCCCTGCCGCCATTGAAAACCGCACTCAGAGCGCGAAAAAGCAAGGCATAAACGTCAAAGGCGTTGTAGCTGACGTTAACAGACTATCAACCTGCTCAGCAATATGAGTTGGTTTTTATGTGCTATCTGCACCTATTACCTGATGAAAGGAATCGGATGTTGATGCATGCCGCCAACGCGATTATCCCCGGGGGAACCCTTGTGTATATTGGAATTACGCGTTCAAGCATCGCCTCGGATATTCCCGATGAATTTCTCGCAACGCCAGACGAGATCGTCACCGCGCTCTCTGAACTCACTATTGAACGTGTAGATGTATCCAGCCGAACAATTGAGATGCCCGATGAAAACTTCAAAGCCAATGTTATGACGGTGCGGGCAAAGCAACCCCTATAGGGAAATCGCAGTCAGGAACTCGCTACTCATTTTTCCCATACCCACCGCCACCGGGTGTCTCTATGCGAATAACATCGCCTTCGCGGGTGGAAACGGAGACTTTGCCAGCTAATGGATATTCTTCTCCGCCAGAGATTAACACATTACATCCCGGTTGTCCCGCTTCTCCGCCTTGCAAGCCATAGGGACCTCGGGTTCGGCGTTCTGAAAGGATGGTGACCTCGGCATCTGTCAGAAGTCGCAGTGCTCGGATAACACCTGCGCCACCACGGAATTTCCCTGCGCCACCTGTTCCGCGTCGGATTGCATATTCTACTACCTGCATCGGATAGTTCGTCTCAATTGCCTCTATGGGTGTGTTCATTGTATTCGTCATGTGCGTGTGGATGGCATCAATACCGTCTCGGTTTGGACGTGCCCCCATCCCGCCGGCGATAGTTTCATAGTAGGTAAAATCTTTTCCATGTGAATCATCATAACCACCGATTGTAAGGTTATTCATAGTGCCGGAACTGGCAGCGGGAATCTGATCTGGGCAGGCTTGTGCCAAAGCACCGAGTAGTACATCAACAATGCGCTGTGATGTTTCGACGTTTCCACCGGCAACCGCTGCTGGGAACTTCGCGTTTACGACAGTGCCTTCTGGTGCAATGACTCGTATCGGTTCTAAACACCCAGCATTGGCAGGAACGTCCGCACCAGCGATGCATCGGAAAGTGTAAAAGACTGCGGAGAGGGTGATAGCGTAAATCGCATTGATAGACCCTCGTGCTTGTGGTGCTGTGCCAGTAAAATCAACTACCGCTTTATCGTTTCTGATCTCAATCGCGACCTGTATTTCAATCGGATCATCTGTTATACCGTCGTTGTCGAGTACATCGGCGTATACGTAACGCCCGTCTGGGATTTCTTGCAGGCGTGCCCGTACCATTCGACTGGCGTACGCGCACAGTTCCTGCATATATTCCGTAATTTCTGTAGTGCCATATTTGGCTATCATTTCCCGCAATCGACGTTCGCCGACGCGGTTCGCTGCGAGTTGTGCTTCCATATCGCCACGGCGTTCTTCCGGTGTCCGCACATTCGCGAGGATTAATTCCCAGAGGTCGGTGTCTAATTCGCCACCTCTGATAAGTTTGACAGGTGGAATACGGATACCTTCCTGAATCACGCTCGTTGCAATCGGCATTGAACCTGGAGCCATTCCGCCGACATCTGCATGGTGCGCGCGGTTCGCGACAAAGAAGATGGGGCGTTTTTTTTCGTTGCTTGTCTTTTCATCTGAAAAAACAGGGGCGACGAGTGTTATATCCGGCAAATGGGTGCCGCCGCGATACGGATCGTTGAGGGCGATCATGTCACCGGGTGCCATTTCGGTATGCTCGATCGCAGCGAGGACGGAAAGGGGCATAGAGCCGAGATGCACTGGAATATGTGCGGCTTGTGCGACCATCTTGCCTGTGCCATCAAAAACGGCACATGAAAAATCGAGGCGTTCTTTGATATTGGGTGAAAATGCTGTACGTTGTAGCGTTACACCCATCTCTTCTGCGACCGAGGTCAGCATGTTTTTGTAAAGTTCGAGTTTGATAGGATCTGTATTCATGGTGTTATTGTGAAGTTGGCAAATAGCGTCAGAATTTAGAAGTTGGTTGCATTTTAACATCTTCTCCTATAACATGCAAGAAAACATTTTCAGGAGGATCCCAGATGAAAAAAGTCAATATTGCACTGATTGGAGCGGGTGGGATGGCAAACGGTGTTCATTACCCATCGCTCAGAGAATGTGAAGATGTCCATCTTGTCGGGTTGTGCGATCTGGTCCCATCAAAACTTCAGGCAACAGCAGAACAGTTTGAAATTGATCAGACGTTTACCGACTATCGAGAGATGCTTGAGAAAACATCACCAGATGCTGTTTATATATTGATGCCGCCGCAACACCTGTTTCCGCTTGCTATTCACTGTCTTTCGCAGCAACTCCATGTTTTTATTGAGAAGCCCCCGGGTGTTACACTCCATCAAACAAAGGAGATGGCACTGGCAGCCGAAAAGAACGACTGTAAAACGATGGTTGGTTTTAATCGTCGTTTCATCCCACTCTTACAAAAGGTTAAAACGATAGTTGAAGCGCGTGGTCCGATTATCCAATGCATGTCAACCTTCCATAAAAACACGCCGGATGCCCACTACTATGATGGTGTGATAGACGTTTTGACTTGTGATGCAATTCACGCCGTAGACGCGCTCCGATGGCTTGGTGGTGGCGAGGTGAAAGCCGTTGCAAGCGACATCAATAATTTCTATTCCGAGCGTGAGAACAGTTTCAACGCGCTCGTCAAATTTACGAGTGGTGCCTCTGGATATCTTTGCACGAATTGGGCAGTTGGAGGGCGCATCCATACATTTGAAATGCATGCACGTGGGATTTCCGCTTATATTAATCCCGACGCAGGTGGACGCGCGGTACTTCACACGCCCGAGGGTACAACCGAAATCACGCCCGAAGAAGCGGCGGATTCTGACACCCTGCACAGAACTTACGGATTTTATGGGGAGAGTCGGCATTTTGTCGATTGTATTCAGCAGGACCAACAGCCGTTAACCTGTTTTGCGGATGCAGTCAAGACGATGGAGCTCGTGACGGCTATCTATCGAAATCGGATAGATGCCTGATGTTGAACCGATAGCCTGTGGAATAAATTGGCACGTTTCTTGCTACGGACTATAATATAAGGTTATATTGGAACGAGTATGGATACACACCATATACCGGTTTTATGTGATCAAATTGTTGATTTTCTCAGACCGAAACAGGATGGCGTTTACATAGACGGCACTGTGGGATTAGGTGGGCATAGTGCGGCTATTCTTGAAGCCTCCGCTCCGAGCGGGCGTGTGGTTGGAATAGATCTGGATGTTGAAGCACTCACTGTCGCGAAAAGTAGACTGCACGCCTTCGGGGAGCGGTGCTCCCTTATTAACGGCAATTTTGCTGAGATGGATGTCTTACTGGAAAGACATTCCGTTCATGCTGTTGACGGTATTCTACTTGACTTAGGGGTGTCATCTCTACAACTTGATACGCCACACCGAGGGTTTAGTTTCAACCACACCGGTCCGTTAGACATGCGCATGAATTTGGAACAGGGATTGGATAGCCCTGAGCAGACTACGTTGACGGCTATGCAGGTGGTCAACAATAGTCCGATGAATGTGCTTGTTGATATTTTCAAGCGGTATGGCGAGGAACGATTCGCTAAACGGATTGCCGGGCGGGTTGTTCAAGCGAGACAACAAGAACCGATAACAACAACGACGCAATTCGCAGAAATTGTCAAGCGAGCTGTCCCACAAAAGACATTCAAAATCCATCCTGCCACTCGTGTGTTTCAGGCACTGCGGATTCACGTCAATGCTGAGTTGGAAAACCTTGGAACAGGTTTAGATGTTGCGATCTCACTTTTGAAACCGGGTGGTTGCTTGTGTGTTATCACGTTTCATTCGCTTGAGGACAGGATAGTCAAACGTTGCTTTCAAATGTGCGCGAGGACATGTGTTTGTCCACCTAAAACGCCTATCTGTATTTGTGAGCACAGTCGATCGGTAGAAATTATCACAAAGCGTCCGGTGTCACCGGGTGTGGCTGAAATTCAATACAACCCGCGATCGAGAAGTGCTAAGCTACGTGTCGTTCGCAAATTGTAGTCTCTTGATACTACGAAAAAGTGTATCTTAAATACGGTCTTCAACGTTTAGAAAGTAATGGGTTTTTATGACGAATAAGATGCTCAAAGAGCAGTTGCAAAGTGGCATGGAGAACCGAACCTGGGAACTCCATTGCCTATAATCGGTTAAAAAGTTCAATAGGATGCAAACACCAGATATCTATTCAGCACGTATCACGAAGACAGAGGAACCTAAGGCAAAAAAGAGGTTTCCATTAGCTTATATCGTTTTAGTATTGTCATTTTGTACCTTCGCTGGTAGCATCTGGTTTTCATCTTACGCCAAAAAGGTCGCTTTACAACGACAACCTGTCTATGAAAGACAGAAACGCTATGTTCAAGATGAAATTCATCAACTTGAATTAGAGGAATCAACGTTAACCAGTGTTCAAAGAGTTCGGCAAATTGCGATTGAACTGAAAATGGTTGAACCAACTGAAGCCTCACGAATAGTCTGGGACAAATAGTTTCATTTTTTTAGAGTTGCTTTTCCGTTTCTAACTTGGATTCATAATAATTTTTATAGGAAAAACATGAAAAACAATTCACATTTATCCGTTCGCCGCCTTGTTTTTGTGCTTATTGTGATGCAGGTAGGGTTCCTGCTGCTGATTGGTAAACTGTTTAGAGTGCAGATCTTTAACGATAGCGAATATCAAGAGACCGCTGAACACACTTGGCTTTCTCCGCGTACCGCTACGATAAAACGAGGTAAAATTTTAGACCGACACGGAAACATTTTAGCCTTGAGCCGTCACAGCCTCTCTGTCTATGCCGATCCGAAATATATGAAGGCTTACCCGGTAGAGGTTGCCCGTAGGCTCGCGCCAGTTTTAGGTGTCGCTGAGTCTGAATTGCTTACACAACTCCGACGTAAGGATAAACGGTTCGTCTGGCTCAAGAAGGATATGGATTATGGACTGCTTGATGAAATTCGTTCGATCGAGAAAGACATCCGTGGTATAGGGTACAAAGTTGAACAGAAACGCACCTATCCGAAAGGTGCCCTTGCCTCCCAAGTCATCGGGCATATAAACGATCAGAATATGGGTGAGGGTATTGAGTATCAGTACAACAATTACCTTTTGAGCGCGAAGGAACGCCAATCCGCACAGCGTGCAGCGGCCGCCCAGAGCGAACCGATGAACCTGCTAACTACTGGTGACTCCACTGACGATTATGGATATAGCATTGTCTTGACGCTTGACGAATACATCCAGTACGTCGCTGAAAAAGAATTGGCGGCGGCTTGTAAACAGTGGAACGCGCATTGGGGGACGGTGATTGTCATGGCATCACAGACAGCAGAGATATTGGCGCTCGCGAGTTACCCTACCTACGATTTGAATACCTACGCCCTTGGAAGTGAGGAAGCAAAACGGAATTTCGGTGTTTGGTATGCGTACGAACCGGGTTCCATTTTTAAAATTGTCGCATCGTCCGCTGTACTCAACGAAGGTATCATGACGCCTGAGTCGACGGTTTTCTGCGAGAATGGTCGATATCGACTTTCAAACGGTAGGGTTATCCGTGACGTTTCGGCAAAAGGGTTACTGACACTGGAACAAGTGATTCACAAATCCAGCAATATTGGTATGATTAAAGTTGTGAAGCAATTGGGGCATGAGGACTTTGGTGCTTATATTGAAAAGTACGGTTTTGGGAAGCCGACAGGTGTGGATCTGCCCTATGAGCACAGTGGGAGTCTATATGCAGTCAAACGTTGGGATACCCACTCTCTGGGTTCTGTGCCTTTTGGTCAAGGGATTATGGTAACACCACTGCAGATGGTAAACGCGTTAAATGTGATTGCAAATGATGGAAAGCTGCTCCGTCCGCATATTACGCGAGAAATTCGAGATAGTAGCGGGAAAGTGATTAAAAAGATGTACCCAATCGAAGTTCGACAAGTATTGCATCCGCAAGTGGCAAAACAGATGGCAGATATACTTGTTGGGGTTGTTGAGGGTGGTAGTGGTCGTCGCGCACGTGTTGAAGGATACCGTGTGGCAGGAAAAACAGGAACAGCCCAAAAAGCAGAACCCAATGGTAAAGGTTACGCTGGAAAAGAGGTTATGTCCTTTATGGGGTTCCTACCAGCAGAGAATCCGATGGTGTCAATAATAGTTATGCTTGATGAACCGACCGGAGCGCGCTTCAGCGGGCAAATCGCTGGACCGCTTTTCCAGAAAGTTGCCGCCCAAACGATGCAGTACTTGAAGCAGACCGAGTTTTTCGGACCGCAACTGCAAAAAGCCCCCGAACTTGCACCTGTTGCAACAAAGCAAACCCCGGTGCAACGCCTTACTGCGAAAGGAGAGGGGTTGTGAAGCTTCGTGCGCTGCTCCATGGACTAAACCTTACTGCGCATACGGGGTCGCTTGATATTGATATTACCGGTATCGTCAGCGACAATCGGGAAGTCGAACTGGGTAATGTTTTTGTCTGCTATCAAGGTATTAGTGTGGACAGCCATATTTTCGTTGCAGATGCACTTCAAAAGGGAGCAGCCGCCGTCATTGGCGAAAAACCGGTGACGGCGTTAGGAATACCAACACCCTCTACCACCTATGTGCAGGTCCCTAATGGGCGGCGCGCGATGTCCTTACTCTCTGCCAATTGGCACGGAAACCCTGCGCAATACCTCAAACTCATCGGTATTACAGGGACAAACGGTAAAACATCAACTGCACATCTCATACATGCGATACTCAAGTCAAGTGGACGAAAAACCGCACTCATTGGGACGGTTGGACATCAGTACACGAACGCTCATGGCGAAGTGAAGGCACTCCCCGCTTCCCTTACAACTCCGGACGCATTTGCCCTTCATGCTCTCTTTAGACAATTCGTTGAGGAGGGGGTAGAATACGTTACGATGGAAACTTCCTCGCAAGGGTTAGCACTACAGCGGTTGGCAGGGCTTGCCTTTGATACTGCAGTCTTTACAAATTTCACCCAGGACCATCTTGATTACCATCAGACGATGGAAGAATACTTGAAGGCGAAACTCATGCTATTTGAACAACTCAGTGAAGAAGGGGTTGCGGTTTTGAATAGCGACTCGCCTGTGACGGAACGCATTGCGGAGATTTGCTCGGACTCACGGCTTTTAATGTATGGGCTTGGCAATAGAGCTGACCTGTGTGCTGAAGATATAGCGTTTACGCATAACCGGTTGGCATTTACAGCGGTTACGCCAGAAGGGCGGCTCCGTGCTAAGTTGCGATTGCTCGGAGAATATAATCTTTATAATGCTCTCGCTGCTCTCGCTGTGGGGATCCGTTACTGCTGCCCGATGTCAGCAATCCAAGAAGGACTCGCAGCTACGGTAGTTCCCGGACGGTTTGAACTCATTGACCGAGGACAAGACTTTACAGTTATCGTTGATTACGCGCATACGCCCGACGGTTTAGAGAATGTGCTAACTGCCGCAAAGCGTATTACTGAACGGGAGTTGATTTGCGTTTTAGGGTGTGGTGGTGACAGAGATAACGGAAAACGTCCCAAAATGGGGAATATTTCTGCCCAAATTGCGGATTATAGCATAATTACATCGGACAATCCGCGGACTGAAAATCCTGATGCAATTATTGTACAGATTGTGTCAAATTTACCACATGACACCAAATATATGTGTATTTCGGAGAGGCGAGACGCTATCCACCACGCGATCACTACAGCAAAATCGGGAGATGTGGTCGTAATTGCCGGTAAAGGTCATGAGGATTATCAAGAAATTCACGGCAAAAGATTTCCCTTTGACGACAGGGTTGTCGCCTCAGATTTTTTAGAATCTCTCTAAAGGTTCGGCAAGCGCGAAATAGCTATAGATGCCAAGTACGGAAATTAACAACCTCAACATCTCATATCAGGTTGCCGGGGAAGGCGATGTGGTTCTCCTTCTACACGGTTGGGGAGGGGAAGCTGCAAGTTTTCAACCGGTTTTTGAATGGCTCGCGGACACCCACAAAGTCTACGCGCTTGATTTGCCGGGATTTGGTAAGAGTCAAATTCCACCTACAGCATGGGATACGTCCGACTACGCGCAGTTTGTTACAGCGTTTTTGGAAAAATTTTGCATTCCAAAGGCACACCTCATTGGCCACTCCTTCGGCGGTAGGATCTCGATTATCCTTTCAGCGGAGCACCCTGAAAAAGTTGATAAACTTATCCTTGTTGACAGTGCCGGGATTAGACCTCCGCGAACTACCAAATACTATCTCCGAGTAGGTATGGCAAAAGTCGGTAAATTGCTCCGTCGATGTGGGAAATCGGGTGTCCGGCTTGCGAACGCGATGTCTGCCCGCGCCGGTTCCAAAGACTATCAGGATGCTGGAGAGATGCGAGCCACGTTTGTTAAGGTCGTAAATCAAGACCTACGTTCCCTGTTACCGCTGATATCGGCATCAACCCTGCTCATCTGGGGTGAACACGATAAGGATACGCCCGTATCATTCGGACAAATCATGGAAAGAGAGATACCTGACGCGGGGTTGGTTATCCTCAAGGAGGCAGGACACTTTTCATACCTCGATAAATTTCCGCAATTTTGCCGAATCGTTGCAAGTTTCTTAAAGATCGCAAACGCGTAGGAACCAGATAGATACAAGGTTGATAGAAGGAAAAGAGAAATGATTTTGGAAAAGATAAGTGTTGGACTTTTCTACGTCGCAACGTTAGCTTGTTTAGCGAGAGCCATCGTCAGGACGGCAGGTGGACTCCATATACTCCAACTTGATGGTTATAAGACGGGCAGATACCTGAAGTGGATACGTCAGCATCTGAAGAACTGTTTTGAAGTCAAAGAGATTCTCGTCATTGGTGGTTTGCTGGTTCTTACAGCATTTTACCCACAGTACCACAACACGTGGTTCTTTCCTGTGCTGTGCGTTGCTTGGGGTGGGTTCCAAGTCTATCTGATCACAAGACGGAAAAAGATTAAAGCGAAAAAACCGCTTGTCTACACAGCACGCGCGAAACGGGTGCTCGGGCTTTCGATCTGTTTGCTTGTAGGTCTCGCGACAATACTTGTGCTAATGGCAGATAGGAGTCCGTGGCGAATTGCTATTTTCCTTTTTAGTGAAGTAACCGTCGTTAATTTAACGATTGCGAATCTTCTTATTTATCCTTTGGAACGGACGATAAATGGTGCGTACCTCCTTTCTGCGAGAAAGCGGATCAAGACCCTTCAACCCAGAGTCATCGGTATTACAGGAAGTTACGGCAAAACGAGTACGAAGTATATTTTACATCAAATTTTATCCCAGAAATTTAATACCTTGATGACTCCTGACAGCTACAACACACCTATGGGTATCTGCAAGGTCATCCGTGGCGAGTTGACTGCCCAACACGAGATATTTATCGTTGAGATGGGTGCCTACAAGCGCGGCGACATCCGCGAACTGTGCAATTTGGCATCCCCCGAAATCGGTATTCTCACGGCTGTCGGTCCACAACACTTAGAACGATTTAAAAGCATTGAGAATATAGCCCAGACAAAATATGAATTGATTGCGTCACTCCCATCGGATGGTCTTGCTGTCTTCAATTGCGACAACGAAATTTGTGCAGGGCTTTCCGATAAACGCGAGCAAGGTGGTAGTCCGGTACGTCGCTACGCCACAGAACCGTTTTCTGTAGACTCGGTTTCTGATAGGGCAGATTTGACCGCCACAAATATTCGACATACTGCCGAAGGACTTGCTTTCACGGTGCATGCCAATGTAGGCACATCAGATATTGCTGATTCGGAAATCCGGACGCAGCTTTTAGGCAGACATAACGTATCCAACATCCTCGCTGCTATAGCAGTTGCGATTGAGTGCGGGATGACACTTGCAGAAATTCAGAAAGCAATCGTCAATGTCGAACCTGTGCCGCATCGGTTACAATTGACAAGCGGCGTAGGTAGCGTGACCATCATTGATGACAGTTTCAACGCGAATCCTGTGGGTGTGAAAGCGGCACTCGAGGTGCTCACCGAGATTGGAGAGGGGAAAAAAGTCTTGGTAACACCCGGTATGGTAGAACTCGGTGAAAGAGAATACGAAGAAAACAGACGACTTGGAGAACAAGCCGCCGAGGTCTGTGATCTGATTATTTTAGTCGGACCTACACGCACGACACCGATTTTAGATGGTTTGAAGGCTGCTAAATACCCGAGCCAACAGATTATTGTCGCTCTTAACCTGGAAGAAGTCAAACAACATTTAGCAACACAGGTACAGGCGGGTGATGTTGTTCTTTTTGAGAACGACCTCCCCGACAACTATAACGAAGAGAAAGTCGCCTCATAATATCAACTTCCGAACCACCCTTACAAATATACAGTTGAAGTGTTCCCAACAGGCTTGTTAGGGAATCAAGATAAAGGCAAAACAAAAATGTCAAAACACAATGTAGCTCTCATATTTGGCGGATGCACACCTGAACACGAAGTCTCAATCGTAACCGCACATCAGGTCTGTCTCGCTTTACAAGAAAACTATCACGTTATTCCTATTTACGTCACAAAAAACGGCGAGTGGTTAACCGGTGATGCGCTTCGCGATTTATCCACTTTTACAGACGGGACACTACCACATCCTTCTGATTTCGACAAAGTTACCGTCGAGTTTCATCCGGAGCCGAAATTCGTTGTGAGTTCCAACCATTGGCTCGGTCAGAAGATTCGGAAAAGAACTGTTCTTCCGATAGATGTCGTTTTTCCATCAATCCACGGGATGCATGGCGAAGATGGAACGCTCCAAGGATTGTTAGAACTCATGAATTTGCCCTACGTTGGTGCTGGTATTGTCGGTTCCGCTGTCGGTATGGACAAAATCGTGATGAAGGCGATTCTCAACGAAAATAAACTTCCAATACTTCCATATTTGTGGTGGGAGCATCGTGAGTGGGAAACTGGACGCGACGAGCTTATCAAAGACGTAGAGACAACACTCTCCTATCCCATCTTCGTCAAACCGGCGATGGGGGGTTCAAGTATCGGAGTCAGTCATGTCAAAAACCAGACTGAGCTTATCAGTGCTGTCGAGGTGGCGGGACATTACTCGCGTAGAATACTCGTTGAGAAAGCGGTTGAGAACCCCGTTGAAATCAACTGTGCCGTGATGGGTACAAATGAACCGACAGTTTCTGTATGTGAGCAACCGGTAACGCAGGCGAATTTGCTTAGTTTTGATGATAAATATATCCATCAAGAAGAAGAATCTTCGGGGATGGCAGGTGCGGATCGGAAAATTCCTGCACCCATTTCTAAAGAATTAACGTTAAATATACAACGACTTGCCATACGGACCTTTCAAGTTTTAGATTGCGCTGGTGTAGCACGTATTGACTTCCTCGTAGATGCCGATCAAAATGTTTACGTGAATGAAATTAATACTATCCCCGGTTCATATAGTTATTACTTGTGGGCACATCAAGGCATTGAGTTTCCGCAACTTGTATCGGAACTCATTGATTTAGCATTTACAATGCATGCGCAGAAAAATGCTTTAACCTATACTTATACCACTAATCTCCTAAGCCAAGCAGGTGCGAGCCTTGCCAAATTGAAGAAAGGTGAAAAACTTGGGGGCACGGCGTAAAATATCGTTGTAAGATCTCCACCGCTTTTCCTGTGGGAAAAAATGTTCTACCATCTCCTCTACGAGAATCTCGTTGAAATCTTTTCGCCGTTTAATATTTTTCGCTATATTAGTTTTCGCGCAATATATGCGACAGCTACCGCCCTCCTCATTTCCCTCGCTTTGGGACCTTTTATGATAGGGAAGTTGAAGCAGCTGCGCATTGGTGAACATATTCAGGAGGAGGTAGCAAAAGCCCAGCAGCATACTGAAAATCAGAACAAAGCCGGTATACCAACAATGGGGGGAGTTCTCATCATTGTGTCTGTTCTGATATCGGTCGTATTTTGGTCGCGTTTAGACCAGCCCTATATCTACTTGATGATATTGACAACGCTCTGGTTCGGTGGCCTCGGATTTCTGGATGATTACAGCAAACTGGTAAAACAACAATCCTTAGGGCTTCGGGGGTGGCATAAAATTGCCCTTCAAACGGTGGGTGCGTTGGCGATTGCAGGGTATCTCTACTATTGGGGGCCCGCCCAAACTGACGATCCAGCAACACGGACATCCCTAATCCTTCCTTTTTTCAAAGATGTCCAGCCAGATTTGGGCATTCTATTTATCCCTTTCGCGACTCTCGTCATCGTTGGGACTTCTAATGCTGTCAATCTTACAGACGGGATGGACGGATTAGCGATTGGATGTACACTGTTCGTTGCTGGCACTTTAGGGATAGTGGGGTACATGACGAGTCACAACGAGATTGCAGCGTACCTGAACATCTTTCATCTACCAGTAGGCGGCGAAGTTACGGCACTTTTCTGTGCAGCGTTGGTCGGCGCGGGCTTAGGATTTTTATGGTATAACGGTCATCCCGCGCAAGTCTTTATGGGAGATACCGGGTCTCTGGCACTCGGTGCGACGCTTGGAACAGTGGCAGTACTTATAAAGCAGGAGTTTCTACTTGTGGTAGTCGGTGCTATTTTTGTCGTCGAGGCGTTGTCAGTTATCATCCAAGTTTGGTCGTATCGTACATTTGGCAAACGCGTATTCAAAATGTCGCCGATTCACTATCATTTCTTGCTTTCGGGTTGGAAAGAATCCAAAGTCGTCATCAGGTTTTGGATTGTGGGACTTATTTTGGTTTTGATAGCCTTAAGTACGTTGAAACTTCGGTAGATATGGTTTTATAGTAAAGCCCACAATTAAGTTTACACTGTCTGATGTGGCGAGGTTAGGAAACCTCGCCAGCAATGCGGTGAACGGGATGGATTGCCCGTGGAAGTGTCAAAGTATTTTTAGATTTTACTATAAACTGCGCGTTGGAGGGATCTTGGTGCAATTACAGGGAAAACGTGTGACAGTCTTTGGCTTAAACCGAAGTGGAGTCGCCGCTGCAAAATTGCTACGTTCATACGGTGCCGCTGTCACGGTTACAGATACGCGCGCTGCCGAAGCGTTGTCAACGGAAATCGCTGCGCTCAACGAGTTTTCCAAATCGGACAAAACCTGCAATTTATACCAAAAATTTTTCGGCGGTCATCCGGCGGAATGCATTACGGATGCCGATTTTATAGTCGTCTCACCGGGCGTGCCACTTAACATTCCGATTCTTCGCGATGCCCGGGCACGTGACCTTCCGATTCTCGCGGAATTAGAGGTTGCGGCAAGCGTATGTCCAGCACCAATTGTTGCTATTACAGGCACTAAAGGCAAATCAACGACGACACTCCTCACAGCAGCAATACTAAAGGCAGGAAGTAAGTTCCCGAAGGTCTGTGTTGCTGGCAACATCGGTGTACCGTTAGCAGCGGAGGTTCAAAAACTTACAAGTGAGGATGTCGTTGTTGTTGAAGCAAGCAGTTTTCAACTGGAAAGTACTGTCACCTTCCATCCAACGGTTAGCGTAGTGCTGAACCTATCGCGGGATCACTTGGACCGGCATAGAACGATGTCTGCGTATCGAGCAGCAAAACAGAAGATTTCTGATAATCAGACGAGTGCTGACTGGATAATCCTCAACGGTTCTGATGCATCTGTCAAGGATTTTGGGACATCAGCGGCAGCGAAAAAAGTCTATTTTACAGATAAAGGTGCTCCTGAAGATTCGTCGTTTTCAGGGGTATTTAGAGAAGGTTCGGGACTTTTTGCGCAATGGAATGACACGTGTAAGAGAATGTGTGATATTGCGGATATTCCACTTCGAGGAGCGCATAACATACAAAACACCCTCGCTGCTATTGCTGTAGGACTCATTTTTGGTGTGACAGAAACGCAAATTCAAGAAGCACTTCAGCAGTTTGACCGGTCGCATCCTGCTTTATTACATGCGTTTGAACCCGTAAGGACTTTGACGGGTGTTGAATTCATAGATGATTCAAAGGCAACAAATGTGGCGGCAGTCAAAGCAGCCCTTGAATCAATAAAGGACTCTCAAATTGTCCTGATAATGGGTGGCTACGACAAGGGTAATGACTATACACCACTGTGTGAAATTGTTCAGGCACGGGTCAAAGCCGCCGTGATGCTTGGTGAGCACACCCAGCAGATTGAAAAAACGCTTGCCGATACAACAGACATAGTAAAGGCGAAAACGATGGCACGAGCGGTACAGGTTGCCTACAAACTCGCGTCACCAGGAGATGTCGTCCTGTTGTCACCTGCAAATGCGAGTTTTGATATGTACACCGACTATAAGGCACGCGGGACTGATTTTAAAGTAGCAGTTGATGCGCTTCAACCACTTCATTAAAAAAAATCAACAAATTAGGTTTTTAAGGATCAAAGTAACGCAGGAAGGAAAAGACACCACAATGCTACGCAACTACCAAAACTCTCCTCGTAGCAAGCGAAATTTCAAGTCTAAACGAAAATCTGGACCCTGGTGGGCAAACACGCGCACCTATTCCGTTGTTGAAGATCAGCAGGAACATGGAACGGAAACTCTGTCTGGACAAAAACCTGGGCGAATGGATAGAGGGTTAATAGCCCTTACCTTCTGCCTCATTGCGATCGGCATTTTGATGGTATACAGTTCAAGTCATCTCCTTTCTTCAAGGCACTATGATGGCTATAGTTACCGTTATTTGCAAATACACATGATCGCATGTACGCTGGGTTTAGTTGGCATGTTCATGACTTCTTATGTGCCCTATAGGTTTTATGCGAAGTACGCGAACCTCTTTTTGATACTCTCCTTTGTGGGGTTATTATTGGTTTTCGTGCCGACTTTAAGTGCCAGCGTGCAAGGTGCAGAAGGTGGTAGATTTAGACGTTGGATCAATATAGGAAATATGCCTGTCAATTTTCAACCTGTCGAATTCGCGAAGATAGCGTTGGTTATTCATGTGGCGAATTTCATAAGCCGCAATCCAGAACGCGTTAGAAGTTTCTTTAACGGTGTGCTTCCGAATATTCTAATCGTAGCTGCTGCTTTCGGTCTCGTGGTGAGTCAACCAGATTTCGGTTCAGCGTTCTTATTGGCACTAACCGTCTGCGTAGTCCTATTCATCGGCGGAATGCGTATATGGCATGTGCTGACGCTCGCTGGGGCAGGTGGTGGTCTTCTGAGTTTACTCATAATTCGGGATCCTTATAAACTGAAGCGGATCATGGATCACTTTGCGATGTTGAAATCGCCGAACGCAGCAAATTATCATTTAACGCGTTCGCTGAATGCTCTTGAAGGTGGTGGACTCCTCGGGATGGGTATTGATAGTAGCCTGCAGAAAATCTCTCGTCTTCCGTATCCACACACCGATTTCATCTTTGCGGTATTGGGAGAAGAATTTGGGTTTATAGGTGCTGCAGCTGTAACAGTTATTTTTATGTTATTTGTATGGCGAGGGTTCCACATCGCCCGACAAGTTACCGATTTGTTTGGATCTTTGCTTGCCATTGGGATCACAACACTCATCGGTTTACAAGCGTTTATTAACATTGGTGTTGTGACAGGTTTGCTGCCGACGAAAGGCATTACATTGCCGTTTATCAGTTATGGTGGTTCATCAATTGTCCTCAGTCTGGTGAGCGTTGGTATCCTTCTTAATATTTCAAAAGGCAACAATCAAGGGATAGACTAATACGCGATTAACCAATTTTGTTAAGATGGCTTCTCAATGGGACCTTTTGGTGGGCTTAATCATGGCTATTTCTAAGCGTTACGATACAAATTTAGCAGAGACCGACAATCGGGACGTAGCGTCACTTCAACAGATAGAGACACACAAAAGGATTGTTGTGGCAGGCGGGGGCACAGGTGGCCATATCTATCCGGCGATCGGTATCGCGCAGGCGTTGGAGCGTATGGATGCCATGGTAGATATTGTGTTCATCGGTGGTGCGGACAGATTGGAATCTACACTGGTTCCTCAGCACGGTTTTCGTTTTTTACCCATCTCAGTTGCAGGTTTTCCACGCCGTTTAACTTTACAATGGTTCCCAGTTATCTGGAAGGTTTTGCGTGGGCTCACCCAATCATTGCGGTATATGAAGGAACTGAAACCGGATGTTGTTATAGGTACGGGTGGATATGTTTCAGGTCCAGTGCTTTTAGCGGCTCTTCTTCGCAAGATCCCAATAGCTATCCAGGAACAGAATGCTTCTGCGGGCTTAACTAACGGTGTCTTGGCACGATGGGCAAAGGCTGTCTATCTCGCTATGGAATCAACTCGCGAGGGTAATACGTTCCGACATGCTATGCATATAGAGGTGACCGGAAATCCGATCCGTCCGGCAATTGCCGCGTTTCCGAGACGTGAAGAAACTTATCGGAAATTAGGCTTGTCGCCAGATCGGAAAACAATATTTGTGATGGGTGGGAGTCAGGGTGCTCGTGCTATTAATGAAGCCGTTGTCGCTGCACTGCCACACTTAGTCGGATTTGCCGATCAGATTCAGATTGTCCATCAAACTGGCGCAGTTGAGGCGGAGGCGGTCCAAACCGAGTATGAAAGGGTACTTGCATCACATAAGGAATTCCTACATTGTGTGCGCCCCTTCTTTGATGCTGTTGAGGAAGTCTATAGCATCACAGATATTATGGTGTGCAGAGCAGGTGGGATGACTGTTGCCGAAGTTACTGCTTGTGGTATTCCGGCAATTTTCATACCTTTACCTTCACAGACGGGGAATGATCAGGTGCTAAACGCTCGCAGTGTTGCTGAAGAAGGTGCTGCCGTTGTGCTGGAACAGGGTAGGTTCACAGTAGAAATACTTGTTGAAACGCTTACCAATATACTACTGGATCGGAACAGGCACGAACGGATGGTAGCCGCCAGTCGAGCACTCGGCAAGCCACATGCTAGTAATGACATCGCCAAATCTATTCTTTCGTACGCTCGTACGCTGAGTTAGCAGCGTAATAACTTATTAGCAGTGTAATATATCAACTTTCAACGTAGTGTGTACAAGTCTTGAGTTAGGACAAAAAAGACAAAATGTTTGGAAAAACACGACATATCCATATTATCGGTATTGGGGGAGCAGGCTTAAGTGGTATCACTGAAATTCTGCTGGATCTTGGGTTTCATGTGACAGGCTCAGATATTCAAGAGTCATATACTACGGAGCACTTGCGCGAGCGCGGGGCTACTATCTACTACGGACATACCGCATCCCATATAGATGGTGCCGATGTCATCGTTATCTCCCCTGCTATTCCGGCAGACAATCCGGAGCTCCGTGCTGCAGAGACACAGAAAATCCCGATCGTTAGGGGTGCGGAGATGCTGAATGAGATTACTCGAATGCGTTATAGCGTTGCTGTCAGTGGAACACATGGAAAAACAACCACAACCGCTATGACAGCTACAGTTCTTAGCAGTCTTGATCCGACAGTTGTTGTCGGTGGGAAACTCATAAATGGCAGCCACGCTCGAAGCGGTGAAGGCGATGTTATGGTAGTTGAAGCGGACGAGGCGTACGGTTCTATTGAGATGTTTTATCCTACCGTTGCCGTTGTCACATCCGTTGATGCGGACCACCTGGATTATTACAATAGTGTTGATGAGATTGGGGAAACCTTTCTTAAATTCATTAATAAGGTGCCGTTCTACGGTGCAGCCGTCCTCTGTCTGGATGCAGAGAATATTCAGAAGTTCATCCCACGGGTTAAGAAGCGTTATATTACCTATGGTCTTGAGACAAGCGCGGATTTGGTTGCTGAAGGTATTACTGTAGAAGGTCCCACGTCGCGCTATCAAGTTCGTAAAAATGGACACCTGTACGGTGAAGTCCACCTGAAAATGCCGGGTCGCCATAATATCTCTAACTCCTTAGCAGCGATCGCAGTGGGACTGGAACTTGATATTCCGTTTGATCGCATCCGAGAGAGCCTGGAGTCGTTTCAAGGTGTGCATCGCCGTTTTGAAATTCTTGGAGAAGCTAATAATATCATTGTTGTTGACGATTATGCCCATAATCCAGCGAAGTTGAAAGCAGCACTTAGCGGTGCGCGCGACGGTTACAAACGTCGTATCGTCGCAGTTTTCCAACCACACCGATACCAGCGTGTCAAAGATTTGGCAGACGAATTTTCCCGGTCTTTTTATCAAGCGGACGTACTTATCGTCACCTCGATTTATAGTGCTGGCGAGGCACCTATTGAGAACGTCACCGCTGAAAAACTTGCACAATCAATACAGGCACATGGACATCGGCACGTCCTCTATGTCCCAGATACAGATGAAGTTACCGATGTTCTGATGAAGATAACTCAACCTGAGGACATTGTGATTACGTTAGGAGCTGGTGACATTAGTAAGGTAGGGCGCGAATTCTTAAGTAGGCTTCAGGCAGCGAAGTAATCAAAATTATCTTCTTTTAGGTGCTGGGTTTTCAACCTTTAAGATTCACACAAATTTGCAATAGAAGATAAACGGAGGGTTCATTCTTGCGCAGAAAGCGTGATAGATATATACGGCAGAGTTCAATGCCTGCACGGCGGCTGGGGAAGCGCACGAATGCCAAGATTTACCTGTTACGGCGTGTCGTTCTCATTGTTGCCGTTGTACTTACTTTATCGTTTATCGGCAAGATAGTACTCAGTTTTTTCGGTGCCGAATATGTTTCTCTTGAACTTTCGGGAAACATGCACTATACTGATGTACAAATCTATGATGCCTTAGGCGAGCAGCTGCAAAATATCGTCACAGATTCTGAAGAGCAAACAGCTATTTACCTCAAGAAGAATCTGAGTTATATCAAAGATGCTCAGGTTACCAAACACGTGATGAAACGGATGCTGACTATTGAAATTACCGAGCGTGAACCTTTTGCCCTCCTAAGGATTGATGCCACTGCCAATACTTCCGTTAATCGGGATAGTTCGTTTTTCTTGGTAGATGGTGTCGGATATGTGTTAAAACATATAGAGAAGGAAGATGTTCGTCCACAGATGTCTGAGCAGTTCGGAGAGATGGTGGTACTCAAGGCAGTAAGTGATGAATTGCCGAGAGTTAGTGCTGCTGTCGGGATGTCCGAAGTTGTATTGGGATTGGAAATTTTCAAGGCTGCCTTGCTTCAGGAACGAAACCTTGCGACGCAGATAGAAAGTATCAACGTAAGCGATTCCCAGAAGATAAGACTCCAGCTTGATGATTTCCCTGTGTCTGTATGGCTTGCTGCGGATGCGATTGAACTGGGACTTCATCATATCGCTCTGTTTTTAAAACAGCACAAAACCCAAGTGCTCAAACTTATCCGGGAGAATTCACTGGAAACACAGCCCTACTTAGATGCAAGATTTCAAGATACAGTCTACTTAGGGGGGTTAGCAGAAAGCGAATAGTATCTATTGCGTAGATGCCGATAGGCACTATATGTAAAAGTAATGTCCCTGTTCATCGTTCTTTATGTTTAAGATGTTTATGGGAAAGGGAGGTGAAAACAATTAAATGCCAAAGCAAAACATTATTGCAGGTCTTGATATCGGTTCAAGCAAAATCTCAGTAGTTGTTGGAAATACGCTGCACGGTAGTACCCAGAAAATAGGGGTAATTGGTGTTGGTCATGCGCCATCTGAGGGACTTCGAGCAGGTGTTGTTGTTGATATCAGCCAAACAGCGGAGGCTATCCGTAAAGCTATTGCTAACGCGGAATTAATGGCAGGGGTGAAAATAGACTCTGTCTGTGTCGGTATTTCTGGTGAACATATCATTGGACAAACGTCCCACGGAGTTGTTTCTGTCGCGAACGACGAAATTTCACATGACGATGTTGACAGGGCAATGATAGCGGCAAAGGCTATTTCTATTCCTGCTGACCGAGAGATCTTGCATGTAATCCAGCAAAATTTTGTCGTTGATGCCCAGGACCGTATCAGAGAACCGATTGGGATGTCAGGTGCGCGTCTTGAAGCTTATGCTTACATCATCACAGGTGGTACAACGGCTATTCAGAATCTGCTCAATAGCATTGAAAAGGCAGGCGTGCCTATAGTAGAAACACTTGTCGCTGCCCCTCTGGCTGTAACGCAGGCCGTCGTTTCAAGGGATGAACGTGAAGTTGGCATTGCCTTGGTTGACATCGGTGATGGAACAACCGAAATCGTCATATATAAAGAGGATTCTATTCAACATACAGCAGTAATCCCTGTCGGTGGGCAGCACGTTACCAACGACATTGCTCAGTACTTAAAAGTCACCCTTCCAGAAGCGGAGGATCTAAAACTTCACCGCGGCTGCGCTTGGACGGAATTAGTCGACATAGATGAAGTCAGGTCTATTCCGGTCACGAGTGAGTCTACTCCTCCACGTTTCATCGACCGAGTTGAGCTTGCACAAATTATTGAGTACCGCATGGCAGAAATCTTAGAAGCGATTGGTTATGAATTGGGTGATATCCCGCTTCCGGGTGGGCTTGTCCTCACGGGGGGTACCGCACTTATGGACGGTCTTCAAGAATTTGCTGAATTCGTGCTTCAGCTGCGCGTTCAGATAGGTTACCCGCGAGGGTTACAAGGCTTAACTGACCGAGTAAATCACCCGATGTATGCGACTGGTATAGGACTTGCCCTTTACGGCGAATCTTTACGGCGACAAGAGCAAGAATACAATGCACGTCATCGCGATGGTGGTGTTGGGAATTTCCTGCAACGCATCAAAGAATGGTTCGGATATTAGGTTCACTTCCTCAATAAAGTAAGTCTTATCCGAGTTAGACTTTCAGGAATACTTGACTTAACTTTTCTAATAGCGTATAATTTAATGTGAAAAGCGAAGCAACAAAAGTTATAAAGAGACCTCGGTCTGGAGATTGAGGCTACAATGATAGGAGGAATTAGGT
>JAKZUG010000343.1:0-4140 GCA_047516705.1 Candidatus Poribacteria bacterium
GTTTTGGGGGTTGTGCGTGTTGGGTCCCGAAGTGCCGTATCCATTCGAGGATGGTGCTCGGGGAGGCGCGAAGCATTTTTGCGATGGCATTCATGGAAAGCCCATGGCAATAGAGAAAGACAGCGAGCACCTTCTCGGCGAGCGGTCTCCCCCGGTGTGTATGGTTTTCTGTCCATTGATAGTGGCAGTTTTTACACTTATAACACTGTTTCTCGTTGACGCATCTATTTTTGACGAAATGTGAGTGTTGACATCTTGGACAACTCATAAAAGGAAACCTCTTTCTGAAGTGGGTATGGATTTATGATAAGGATACCACATCTACCTTTGTTCGTCAACAAAAAATCAGTCTGATTTTTTGCTTGACATTTTTTCGGACTTATCTCATAATTCAAGAGATCGGCGCACGATAACACACCGATATATTTTTTTCTTGACAGTAAAGGTAAAAAAGTGTATAATTCACGGCTTGTGCTAGTTGACTCGTTGTTATTTTAAAGTTATTTTAAATTTCACAGATATCTGGATATTGTCTGGATAAATAGGAGTTTCACCCTTTTGCTGCTCTTGTATTGGAACATTCTCGTTCTAAAAAGGCATCAAAAGGCGAAAAGTTCCGAAATTTGAACAGCAAATGAGATAAATATGTGAAATTCAAATATACTAAATGTTAACTAGCACAAGGCGTATAATTCTCAAGATTGAATGGAAATAGTCTTTTTTTCTTTACGAAAAAATGCTTTTTTGCTATTATTTTGCTTGACACTTGAACAAGCATGGGGCAAGAGTGTTAGGAGGGACCTCTGTCTCATCATTATTAAACAGAAAACCCTCCACAATCAATGTCAAATTTCAGACGCGGTTGGGCAGAACTCTCCCAATCACCACCTTGTAGGTCGGTGGGAAAGCGTCGTTGCGCAGAGATCTCCTTTCTCCGATCAATCATGTGTTCGATACTACGACGCAACGCTCCAAGTTCTGCCTTCGGCACGACACCGCGCAAGATGTTGTAACCTTCCTCAGTGAACTGTTGCCGATCGACTTGCATGCTATATTTACCTCTTCTGAACGCGATTTCAATGTGCCAACTTCTGCTGTAGTTTCGGGCTATCTATAACATCTCTGTTCACAATCCACGATGGAATTTTCCCAGAAGCTACGCTGATAATGCTCTCGCACGCACTCTTTCCGTTGCCTTCAAAACATTCATCCGTCCAGCAGATACTGTGCGGCGTAACGATAACATTATCCAAACTTAAGAGCGGATCGTCATCACTAATGGGTTCCTGCTCAAACACATCAAGCCCTGCCCCTTGAATCCGTCGATTTTGGAGTGCTTCTGTAAGTGCCTTCTGTTCGACGATTGGACCACGTGCGGTGTTAATCAGGTAAGCCGTCGGCTTCATCAGCCCGATACGTCTCGCATTGACGAGTCCGAGCGTCTCTTCGTTCAAGGGGCAGCAGACGCAGACAAAGTCAGCGGTTCGCATCAAGGTGTCCAAATCAACGAGTTCTACACCGACTTCTTCTGCCTCAGCAGGTGTGACGTACGGATCACAGGTGATGTGACGCATCCCGAACGGTTTCGCCAGTTTGAACGCCTCTTTTCCAATATTACCCATGCCGACGAGCCCCAGCGTTCTGCCGACTAACCCCATTCCCATGTAGTTTTTCGTGTCTCTCCATCCACCGGCACGCGTGAGTCGATCCTTTATTAACAACTGATGACTCAGTGATAAAACAAAAGTCATAATAGATGTGGCAACGGGGCGACGAACGCCATCGGGGGCAATTGTGAGCAGTACACCATTTTCGGTACACGCTTCCACATCCACTTTATCATATCCGACACCGAACCGAGCGATAATCGCTAACCTGTTGGCATCTGTGAATGTCTCTGCCGTGATGCCCGCGCCCAACACCAAAAGCGCATCATAATCCTGCACCTGTGCAGATCCCAGTACTGGCGTATTCTCTGCGATATATTCCCAGTGCAGACCGGCTCGATCAAAAAGCGGACCGGCGATGTCGTCTAAATCAGAAGTGCCAGCGGGTCCCACGAAGTCACGTGTGATACCTATGCGAAATACGGATTTGTCCATTTGCTATTCCTATTCAATTTTGTTAGAGTTTACTCTGGTTCAAGTGACGCGCTTCGGAGATATTTCCATCCCACTGGTGAGAGCCTAATATTCTGTACCCTTCTATCAATGACCAGAAGTCGTTGCGCATGTGCCAAGGGAACCCACGGCGCGTCTCTGTGGAAGATGGCTTGTGCTTGCCGATAAAGGGCAATGCGGACATCTCGATCAGTACGCAGCCTAGCCCCCGCCTTATCTATACCCTGCAGTTCCAAACCTGTCTCAAACTCGCTGATGTCTTGATCCGTACTCGTTCTGGCGCGATCAAGAAGTTCCTGCATCTCATCGCTTCGATAAAAAGCGATATTATATGCAGGCTTCTCAGCGGCAGGGATACTCAAAAGAGAGTAAAAAAAGTTATCTGGGTCTGCCACATCGGCAATCCATCCTAACATTGCCATATCGTGCTCACCGATTTCTGTTTTCGCAAGATAGGTTGCCCAGTCATAGGTTACAATTTTGGCGTTGATACCGATATTTCGGAGTTCGGATTGAAGGGCTTCGGCGAGTGCTATCCCATCAGGAATATAGGGACGCGGAACGGGTAATGCCCAGAGTGTCGTCTCAAAACCGTCGGGGTATCCTGCCTCAGCGAGGAGTTGTTTGGCAAGTTCCGGGTCATAAGTGTAATCCTCAATCGTATCGTCATAACTCCAGAGCGTTGGTGGGATCGGATTCTTTGCAGGGATGCCAGTCCCTTGATATAGGTGTTCAATAATAGGTGCTTTGTTAATGGCGTGGTTAATCGCAAGCCGCACCTTGAGATCGTCAAATGGCGGCTTTTCCATGTTCATTGCCAAGTAGCCAATATTCAGACTCGGTTGCATGAGAAGTTCGAGCTGTGGGTTGCCTTGGATCAGTGGTATTTCGTTAGGGCTCGGAAATTCCATAGCGTGGAGGTTGCCTTTTTCGAGTTCGATGAGTCTCACGGCGTTATCTGGGATAGAGCGGAAGATAAGCCTATCAAGTGTGGGTCTTCCTGTCCAGTGCTGATTGTTTGCTGCAAGGACAATTTTGTCGTTCCGATCCCACTGAATGAATTTGAAAGGTCCTGTACCTACCGGATTGTTACCGAAATCTTCGCCAAAACTTTGAACAGCTGCCGGACTCACAATAGAAAACGAGGTACCTGCCATCGTGCTGATAAAGGGAGCATAGGGGTCTTGAGTTGAATTTGCACCGTAAATGGATCGATGGCAGTAATCTGTTTGATGAATTGTTCATGAAAATTACGGAATAGTGCGAAGGGACGGATGAGTGAAAAGACGACAGCATCGGCGTTAAACGGAGTGCCATCGTGGAATTGAACGCCTTGTCGTAAATGAAATCTCCACGTCAGTCCATCGGCGGTGCGTTCCCACCTTTCAGCTAAGGCAGGTTCAAGATCGGTTGTGTTCTCCCTATATTGAACGAGTGTATCGTAGATCATTTCACAAACCTTCGCCGATTCGCCATCAACGACTTGCGCCGGGTCAAGTGTAATAGAATCGCCACCACGTCCGAAAATCAAAGTGCTGCTTGTAGGCATGGTTTCAGATTCGACACCTCCCATAATGTTGGCGACGAGGACTAAGTCTAAAATATTCACAATGCCATCGCTATTGACATCAGGGTTGGGTGTCTGTGTTGGATCAATGCTCTCGCCAAAGTGTGAAGTAACAAGCGTCAAATCAAGGATATTCACAACACCATCACCGTTGGCATCGCCCGCTGTTTTCGCTTCTTGCGCATCGCTTCCTGTCAAAAGTATGAGTGATAAACCGAATATGATTGCTGCAAAAATTAGTTTTTGCATATTATTCCTCCAACCAAATATTGCGAAGATATTTCCATCCAAACGGTGGAAGTTTGAGATTCTTAACCTTTTTGTTAATGACTAAAATCTGTTGTGTATGTACCAAGGGCACCCACGGTGCGTCTCTGTGGAAGATCGCCTGTGCCTCTTGGTAAAGTGTGATGCGTTCATCTCGATCGCTGCTGGTCCTAATGAAAAGTCCAC
>JAKZUG010000344.1:0-2877 GCA_047516705.1 Candidatus Poribacteria bacterium
CTTCTGTCCCCTCGTTTTGTTTCTCTACAAATTTTTCGCTTGATGATCGGCGGAAAGGAGGACTTATGAATCGTATCCTTGATCGTAATAGGGACGATGACAAGTTAACGGCTTTAGGGACGCTTACTAAAAGTTATGTGGAACGCGAATTGCGCGATCTCGGGATCGGTTGGAACTTTGATGAAGACGCAAACCACAAATACCAATATAGAAAATAAAGGAGAGAAAACATGCAAGCAAAATGGATTGGCAGACCCGTCAGAGAACACGAAAACGTCTTCGATGAGATCCGAAATGTAATACCCCACTTTGATAGACAACCCTTCACTGCTGATGGCGTGAGAAATGATCATCTTGACACGATTATCAAACTACCCGTAGACACTCATGACAATCGGGTTCCCGTCGCGACTGTCTCAAAATCTTACTCACTTGTGCAACATCACGATGTCCTCATTGCCGTTGAAACCGCATTCAAACACCTCGGGTACAATACCAAGAACGCGGCGTGCAGCCTACAGTTGACAGAATACGGTGAACGTATGTGGTTGAGGGTGAAGTTCGCAGAAGCACATACATTCGATCCGGGCGATGGACAGCCACTTACGCTTGAATTTCATGCGCTAAATTCAGTAGACCGAAGCACAGTGCTAACATTCGAGTTTGGGTGGTACCGTCTCGTTTGCAGCAACGGCATGATGCGTCTGAATAGCGTTGATAGATTCCAAAGACGGCATACGGCTTCTCTCACCCCCGAAATACTCGTTGAATATCTTGGTGATACCATCGCAGATATAGAAGGAGAGAAGGAGACCTATAAAAGATGGCACCAACAAATCGTAAGGATAAATACTGACCCTCTAATCTTGGAAAACTGGATTGATACAACAGTAACCAATGAATGGGGTCATCAGCTCGCTGCAAGGACATACAATATCCTGAGAACAGCGACAGACGGCGAGGTAGACCATAACGACCTAAGAAACCCTGAGCTACGGAAAACGCCTCACAAAATCCCCGTAAGATCTCAAACGGAAGTCCCAGGTGCACGACACGTAGGAAACACCTATGATGTCGCAAACGCGCTCTCTTGGCTTTCATCGCATCAGCTGACGCTACAGACCCGGTACAAACGGATGATGGAGGTGCCGGAGTTACTGAGCAAACTGACAAACCAGCTCGGCTAAAACTAACAGGTAGGCAGGTACACCTAACCGTCTCCGTCGCGCAAGCGTGAGCGACTGTTGTCGATTGCAAATTGCAGGGCGATGGAAATTCTCTTAAATGCTGGCACGCTACGCGAAAACCGAGTTGGGCGAGTGCGGCGCAATTATCCATTGTCGGTCATTACAATGCATCAATACAACTTGCCTCAGAGTTCGGTGCTGTCTTTGCCAATCGTGGGGAGTATTGGTTCCACTTTAAGGACGGAAATCCAAACTGGTGGGGATGGTGGTGTAGCTGTACCCATCTCGCTTTTGGAGTAACCGGAGTTCGGTGCTGTTTCCTGATTTTCGGGGATCGGCTACTTCAGGTGCGAAATATCCAACCCGCAGTCTACGGGGCTTGTTCTTCGGCGTACGATCGAAGCAATTGATTATCCCTTGCCATTTCCCCTTTGTTTTCGTTATTTCGACGTGATCGAACTTCTGGAAGCCGTCTCCTGCGGAACGTTTCAAGTTGCCATAGTTGAATCCGGGTTTTTTGACAGAGAATTTCCGTAAATCTCGGCGACCGTATCCGACAGATCCGATAACTGCGACGTTGAGCTCTTTAGGTTGCTTTGGGACAACCGCGACAGCGGCTGCATCGTAATAGTGGGTTTTCGGGAGTCCGGCGAGATTGCGGTGGTATGCAGTTTTGCCGCCGGTGCCGCTTATGACGGGCAATCCTGTTGCTTTTAGTGTTTCAAGGAGTTTCCAACGGATGGTATTGATTGCAGCAGCATCAGAGAGTCCTTGCTTGGATTTCTTTGCGGCTGCCTTTACCTTCTTAGCGAAGTCAGCCCCGAGTTTTTCTTCGAGTTCCTTACCGTAGAGTTTCCCTTTCTTTTCGTTGCAGGGGTGGCACGCCATAGTTAGATTATCAGGACGGTCGGAGCCGCCTCGTGCTTTAGGCTTGATGTGTTCGACATGGAGCCGGGTGCGATTATTCCCACAATAGGCACACTTTCTGCCGGTGAGTTCTAAGAGGTATTCACGGATCTCGCGTCCGTGTAAAGTGCCCTGTTGGTATTGGATGCCGTGAACGTCAGGGTTTTCTAACAGCTGCATGTCGAACTTTACGCTCTCAATAGCAAGTTGCGTGATAGGATAGACCTTACACAACCGACGGGTCCATGTTTCGACATTGAAGACGCGCGACATTAGGCTTGGGGCAACCCAGCCATTCTCTGCAACGTGCTGATGTTGGATACGGATGCGCCGCCATCGCTTTTTCTGTTTTATGTTCGCCTTTGTCCGCGGTAGACGTTCCCATTGATACCGCTTATCTAAAAACATAGCAGTGGAGACACGATTGAAGTCATTCTGAGATTTCGTCTCATCGCTCCCTTCCGGTGCTGTGGCGCGTCGGTATTCCCACCCGTTTTCCGTGAGAACTGGGACTTTGCGCTTGCGATTGCCCCAGCGAGCCTCGCGGTGTCGGAGGTTACGGGTTCGACGACCGCGACGGTAACCTGCGCGCTGCGTCAACGCCCAAGAGATACCGCCTTTCTGTTTGCCACCGCGATGGTGGACTTCGGCAGCGTAGACAATCTCATCGGATTCAGAGACGATCGCGATGCCTGATGTTTTGGAGCCTGGATCCCAACTGAGGGTGTATGACTCGGAGACAATCTCGTCGGATGCGACGGTTTTCTTGAGGATAATGCTAAAC
>JAKZUG010000345.1:0-7752 GCA_047516705.1 Candidatus Poribacteria bacterium
TCCAGTAGGTATGCAGATGCTCGTAATCTGGTGGTAGGAACGGTAGCGGCATCTCGACGGTGCGGTAGAGCCTGTTCCACGGCACGGGTGATTCAAACGGTGGATGCGGTTTAATAAAGCTGCTCCAACACAGAAAAGGACGGTCAGTATCGCGCTGTGAGAAGAATTCAAGCGTTTTATCGCCTACCCACTGTGTATGGTGTAGACGGGCAGGGAGTTGTGAGGGTTGTGGGATATAGTAGTATTCACTCCGCTCACCGTGTGGTGCGACGACATGGTCGTAGCCGTTTTCAACAAGGGACTCCGTGAAATCGTCGGGACCGGCACCCTCTTCGGAAAAGTCTCGCGTTTCAAATCCCCACATTTTGCGTCCTTGTGGCGTGAAATGCATTTTGCCGATCCCGTGCGTCTGATAACCAGCATCGTTCAGTAGTTCCATCACTGAGACGCGATCTTGGGGCATTGCGGAATTGCTCGTGCATCCTGTCTGATGCGGCCATTGTCCGAGCAAAAAACTACAACGCGATGCCACACATACAGGTGACGGGCAGTAGGCTGAAGTGAAGCTTGTTCCTTCTCGCACGATTCGATCTAACCCAGGGGTCTGAATAATCGGATTTCCAAGGGCACCGACAGTGTCAAAACGCTGCTGATCCGTCATGAGAAGAAGGATATTCGGTTGTTTTGGCATGAGGGTTCCAGTCCTTTCTTTTTTATGAACGTATTAGGGCAGCATACCACTTTTCCAAACAGAATGCAACTAATCTTTCAAGCAACAGAAACAGTCAGCAGTCAGTGAGAGTCACGTCGCGAGCAGAGCTCGCTCCTACAATAAGAGCCTGCCACTGAATGGCTCTGAGTTTTCCGTTGACATTGATTTATCCACATGGTATCATTTCTATTGATGGAAACACGGTAAACAATTAATATTTGTTAGAGATAACGCAAGTTGCCCCCTATTTATAGACATAGCACTCCTACGGAGTGCGGTTGCTTCAATACACCGTTTCTATTCTCACTGCGAAGCAATATCACCCCTACAGGGTGAGGAAACTACTTGAAAAATGCTGTTGAAACGTCCAAAATTTGTTAGTAGCAACTTGGGTAGAGATAGATAAAAAGATGCAGAAATGGTATGAAAATAGAACACTTTTGAACACCTTCATCGTTTTGATGTGTGCCAGTTTCATCGCTTACTTTTTCTTTCACTGGAATTGGGGGTTGCCTTTAACGCTATGCCTCGGTACAGCGATCATGGTGAGAGGTGTCGTAAAAATCACGATGCGGATGCGAATGAATAAAGGAAGAGATGAAAAGACGAACGTTCATAAAACTGAGCGCGATTAGTGCTGCAGGAATGGTTTTACCGCTTCAATTGGAAGGAGAAGCACCAGCGAAACCGCTGCTGAAGCCGAGTACACTGATTACGCCGAACGCTGACTTCTATATCCTGCAGATCGGCGATCCGGCTGTGCTTGACGCTGCAACGTGGCGGATGGCAATCACCGGCTTAATCGAGAAACGGATGCCACCCCTGCGGCTTGACGACATTACCAAGATGGAGTCTGTCGCGGCGATGCGAACCCTAAAATGTATCGGGGACCCGATCGGCATAGATCAGATGAGCAATGCTAATTGGAAAGGCGTTCGGCTGCGCGACCTGCTTGAGAAAGTCGTACCCAAACCCGAAGCGAAAGTGGTTGTTTTCCGGTGTGCCGATGGTTATCATACAGCGATTCCAATAGAAGATGCGATGCGTGAGGAGACACTCCTCGCCTACGAGATGAATGGTGTCCCGCTCACTACTGAACACGGTTTCCCTATCCGATTGCTTAACCCCGGTCACTACGGCACGAAAAACCCGAAATGGATAGTGAACATCCAACTGGCAGCAGAACATGAAAGTTATTGGGAGAAACGGGGTTGGGATCCGATCGCGAATGTGAAACTCGCCACCCTTATTGGCACGCCAAACGAAGGCGAAAAGATTGCTGGTGGCAAGGTTTATACAGTGAGCGGCGCGGCGTTCGATGCGGGTAACCACGGCGGTATCAAGAAGGTAGAAGTCAGCGTTGATTACGGGCAGACGTGGGAAGAGGCAAAAATTTGGGCAAAGGATACGCCACTCGCATGGGTGCTCTGGAAATGGGATTGGCAAGTTCCTGAAGAAGAAGATCCCGTCGAAATTTATGCGAGAGCCACGACCCAAAGCGGTATCACACAAGATGAGATCGGTATAGAGGCTGAGCCGGTTGGGGCAACCGGTTATCACATGATCGATGCGAAAATTGTGGTAGCATAACCTCAGGACGGAACGACAAGATATGCGCCAACTGTTTACGATTTATCTGCCTGTCTTGCTCATTGATTTTGCTTTTACCAGTATCTTAACCAACACCTCCTTTTATACCAGTTATCTTGGACTCTCCTCAACCTTTTTAGGTGTGTTGATGGCAGTTACGACTGCCTTCTTCGCTGTGCTCGCGATTCCGTTCGGACGGTTGTCGGATCGAATAGATCGGCGATACCTGCTTTACGCTGCGTGTTTGGTGCTCGGGGTTGTCAGTATCGGACTCCCACGCTGTCGGAACAGCATGCACCTCATGGTCATCTTTCCCGGCATCGGTATCAGTATGGCACTCTTCTGGCCCGCTTACGAGGCGTGGCTTGCTGAACGCGAAGGTGAAGGTCAACTCATCCACCGAGTGATGCTTTTCAATCTGTTCTGGAGCATCGGTGTCACTCTCGGTCCGGCGTTTTCAAGTTACCTGTATGGCGATGCGAACCCGTTTAGGCCCTTCTATCTTGCCGGGGTCTTGTGTCTACTCACTTTGGGAACAATTATAGCCAACAGTCTGCGGGCATCCGACATTCCACAAACCGATTCATCCCCTGAAATCACCACAGAACCGCCTGAAACGCTCTACCCACCTCAACCCGTGCGAACTATGCATCTTAATCTTGCACGATGTGCGAATTTTACCTCGTGGTTCCTGCTCGGTGTGTTACGTCGTCTCGCGCCGAAACTCACGAAGGAGATGGGGATGCTGCCGTCAACATTCGGAAACCTGATGCTCACGCTTGGCGGTATGCAGACGCTGGCGTTCCTTGTCCTTGGCACCGGCTACTCGACACGATGGCACTATCGTTTCGGTCCCATATTAATAGTTCAGTTGTTGGCAGTTATCAGTTTTCTCGGAATATGGAAAATCCAACACACGCTCCTCTGGGTATTCGCGTTCGGGGTTATCGGCGTGTCTGCGGCTTTTACCTATTTCATCAGCCTCTACTACGGGTTGGACAGGCATGTAGATAAAGGAAACAAGAGTGGATGGCACGAGGCTATATTGGGGGTAGGGATTTTATTAGGTCCGCTCTTAGGCGGTATCTCAGCGGATTCGCTGTGGGGAACTCAGAGTCCGTATCTGCTCTGTGCTGCTGCAGTTGTCATCACTATTCTCGTGGAGATCTTTATTGTGTCTAAGAATACCCGATTTTCAGGGGATTCGCCTTGATGTAGTCCTCATCAGGCGTAACACCGAGACCAGGACCGTCTGGTACTGTCACGATATGATCGTGTATTTCGACACCGCTCACTGCCATCGTTTCCAAAAAGGCGGGGGCATTGAGTTCAGCGGGAAGCACGAGATCCAAAGTCGCAAAGAGGTGAACGCTGGCGATGAAACCAATACCGGCTTCCGTCAAACCGCTACCGAGGAGTTCTAACGCATTGGCTTCGGCGACATGAACACTCTTGATACATTCCGCTAAGCCTCCAGATTTACACACCTTCAAAACGACGGCATCTGCGCATTCTAAGCGCGCGATTTTCGCCAAGTCGAAGTAGGTAAAGCAGCCTTCGTCAATAGCGATCGGAATAGGTGCATCCTCCCGAACCCGTTTCATGCCGAACCAGTCTTGGCTCGCCACGGGTTGTTCCATGCAATATATTGCCCGGATGTCTGCGACTCGCTTTAGCAATTCAAGGGCATTCGATGGCGTGTATGATTGATTCGCATCAATCCAAAGTTTCGCATCCGGCATCGCTTCGTGGACTGCGCGCAGACGTTCTTCATCTACTTCGGGAGTGCTACCCACCTTCACTTTAAAACAGGAACAGGGTGCCAAGGCTTTCGCCTTCAGTCCCATTATTTCGGGGGTATCAATACTCAATGCGTATGCAAGCGGAAGTGTATCATGGCGTTTTCCGCCGAAAAGGGTGTGTAGCGGGACATCAAGGATGCGTCCGCATAGGTCATGCAAAGCGATGTCTACCGCCGCTTTGGCGAAGGGGTGTCCATTGCTAACAGCGGGTTTCAGTGCGTTATAGACGGCATCGTGGATAGTGTTGAGATTCAGTGGATTCTGTCCGAGAAGTAGCGGTGCGATGTGATGTCGGATAGTGGTTGTGATGGATTCGGTCGTCTCGTAGCTCCACGAGGGGAGGGCGCGTTGTTCGCCCCAGCCAATATAACCATCGTCTGTTGTGATTTTGACGAAGACATGGTCGCCTGCGGATCCGGTATCTCCGACGAAACCAGTCCCGATATTAAAGACATCTTTCATCCCGACAGCAGTCGGATAAACATCTACGTGTGCTATTTTATGCATGTGCGAATAGATCCCTGTTATTAGACTAATGTGAGGCAATTAAAATGCAGGTGTGGTCGTAGGTTGGGTAGAGCGGTAACGTCCAAGAACCCTACAGTTTGTGCAGAGAATGCTGATTTTCGATGAATTATCTGTGTAGATAACCATAGCGAAACCCAACAATCCAAACATTACGAGTGTAAGAATACGTTGGGTTCCACTCGTGTTCTTGTAATTCCAGGCTTCTGGATACTTGAAGGTCCATCTTCTCTGTGCGGTTTTTAGTAGGTTCCCGTTCAACCCAACCTACGCGCTGCCCATATTTTACCACAATAGCCACGAATAAATCAAAACAATTTCCGTTGACAGCTTCGCTGTTATCGACTATAGTAATAGCGATTCCAGCGACTGTACGTCGCTATGAGGAAAACACGCAATGTTATTTGCTATTTTTGTAATTTTTACACCTCTCGCCATTTGGTTGATTCTGCATCTCATGTCTCGACAGAAAGAGCGAAAAGAGACGGCTGAACCCAAAGACCCAATAGAAGTTTGTGCGATCTGCCAAGAAGAGTTCCGGATGAGCCAATTGCTTGAAAAAGAGATCGGCGGGTATAGTAGAGTCTACTGTTTCTGCGGACAGTGTATTGAAAATCTCTATCACGAATATCAGAACACAACAGACACCTAAACAGGAGTATAAACTATATGTATGATTTAGTCACATTTGGAGAAGCGATGATTCGTCTCACCTCACCAGAGTTTATGCGGCTTGAGAACGCGACATCGCTGTCAATTACGGCTGGCGGTGCGGAGATGAACGTCGCTGTCAATGCCGCGCAGCTTGGATTGCGGACGGCATGGATATCACGGCTGGTGGATAACTGGTCGGGTCGCTACATCCGTAACAAAGGGCGCGAGCTCGGTGTGGACATGTCTAACATCATTTGGGTAGATTTCGACGGGGTTGGCTTTGAACGGAACGGGTTTTATCACCTTGAAATGGGGGCAGGACCGCGGGCAAGTAGTGTTACATACGACCGTGGATACTCGGCGATTTCCAAGGTGCAACCCGGTGAGATCGATTGGACATCTATTTTTAGCAATGCACGGTGGTTCCATCTGAGCGGGATTACACCGGCGTTGTCGGAATCCGCGGCGGCTGTTTCGGCAGAGGCACTTCAAGCGGCGCGGGCGGCAGGTGTCAAAACCAGTTACGATCTGAACTTCCGCTCTAAATTATGGAGTGCAGAAGAAGCACAAGCAGCGAATCGACCGATGATGGCGCATGTCTCCGTTCTCATCGGTAATGAGGAAGACTTTGAGAAATCTCTCGGTTTCGCAGCGGAAGGGGCAACCGAATCCTATAGTAAACTTGAACCGGAGAGTTACAAAGCGGTTGCGCAGCGCGTTAAAGACGCTTTTCCGAATATTGAGATGATCGGTACGACGTTACGCGATGCTAAAACCGGTTGGCTCAACGATTGGCGGACGCTCCTGTTTGATGGTGAAGAATTCTACCTTTCACGTATCTATGAGAACTTAGAACTCGTTGACCGGGTTGGTGGTGGCGATAGTTTCTCGTCGGGGTTAATTTATAGTCTGTTGAACGGCAAATCGCCGCAGGAGGCTGTCGATTTCGCGGGCGGATATTCTGCCTTGGCGCATACGTTCCCCGGTGACTTCAATTGGGCAACAGCAGAAGAGGCAGAGAAAGCGATGCAGGCAGGTGGCGTGCGTATTAGTCGCTAAACTGATAAAACTATGGAAAAGATTTTTCTCTCTCCTATTTTTGAAAATACCGAATTTGATTCTGCGGAACGCCGGGCGGCGTTGGCAGATTTGCAGCAATTCGGCGAGTTGAGTATCCATCCTCCAGAGCTGACCGAGGCACACGCGGATGGCGTTATTGGTGTAATCGCAAGTTCGGTGCTTGTTCATGAAAGCTTCTACCAAGCCGCGGCATCGCTCCGAATTATTGCGCGTTGGGGTGTCGGATACGAAACTGTTAACGTAGATTTGGCGACCGAATATGGTGTCATTATCACGATTGCCCCTGAACACATGGTGACCGTCGCTGAATATGCGATTGCGCAGTGGTTTGCAACCCTGAAGCGGGTCTACACGCTAAATAGTGCCTCCCATAGTGGGGATTTCGGGCTTATCAAGACTTATGAGGCGATGGATTCGACACTCGGCTTGTACGGTTTCGGTCGGATTGGGCAAGAAGTTGCCCGCCGTGCCCGTCCACTTCTCGGTGAGAAAGGGAGGCTCTTGGTCTATGATGTCCGTCCGGATATCGCTGAACTCGCAGCGGAATTTGGGGCAGAGGCTGTTGATACACCGCTGACGCTCTTCAAAGAGAGCGATACTGTATCCCTGCACCTATCCGGTGCGGATACTGTTGTCGGTTATGAGGAACTTTGCGCCATGAAGCCGCATGCGTCTCTCATCAATCCATCGCGCGGGAACCTTGTTGACGACGCAGCAGCCAACCGTGCTGTTAGTGAAAACCGGCTCTGGTATTATGTCGTGGATGATCCGGTTAACGGACCTCGAGCGATCCACAAAGACCATCCGCGCATCATCTGTACGAATCACAATGCGGGCATGACTGTTGAATCTGGCATTCGGCTGGATCTTTGCACAATTAAGCAGGTTACGGATGCGATTCAAGGACGCGCGCCAGCGCATGTTCTTAACCCGGAAGTATTGGAACATCCGAGGGTTAAGGCATTTTGTGAGAATCCTATATAACACTGTTAAGAAGGACTGTCGGTTGGAAGTCGATACATCGGAAAATTGCTATCTCGCGACTCCAGATAAGGTTGGTTTGCAATCAGGGGGTAAATTATGCCATTCAACATGCTGATGCTTACATGTGTGATCGCCGCACCGTCGGAGCCAGAGATGCATGAATCGCCCACGAATCCGATCTTGCTCGCTCACCGCGGTTTGGCACGACACGCGCCCGAGAACACTTTGCCCAGTTTTGCCGCCGCCATCGAGTTGGGTTTGTCGATCGAGTTGGATGTCTATCAGACACGTGACGAACACTTGGTTGTCATTCACGATGGGACTGTAGACCGCACGACCAACGGCACCGGCGAAGTCATCAAAATGGCGTTGGACGACATCCGCAAACTGGATGCCGGAAGTTCG
>JAKZUG010000346.1:0-3787 GCA_047516705.1 Candidatus Poribacteria bacterium
GCACCTTATTTGGAAAATATCTTCCGTAAATGAAACATAATAACGTCGCTCATGTAAAAAGTATGTGCGATTGTTTCTAACGAAGGTAGTCACCACGCGGGTTTGACATCTTCATTAGCACACAGTCTTTACATGAGCCAATAACGTCAGTTCGACTTAAACATTTCGTCCGTCTAAAGGTTCCGTTTTCGCGTATCAAAGACATAAATTGTAGCACAAACTGTTAGTTTGTGGCGTATTCCGCGCAAACTAACAGTTTTGCGGCGTACTCGCCCAGATGCGACGTGCATCGCGCTACAAGTAGAAGCCTTTTGTCGAACTCACGTTAATACATTAGAAATGGTATTATGTAGTTATCCGCGGAAACCCAGCCTCCGACAGAAACAGATAGCAAATATGTCAATTACCATTCCTAATCGTTGAGCCACTCGACAACGGACTTCGCAAAATAGGTTAAAATCATATCCGCGCCGGCGCGCTTGATACTTGTTAAAAGTTCCAATGCGACCCGCTCCTCGTCGATCCAACCGTTTTGCGCCGCTGCTTTAACCATAGCATATTCTCCGCTGACGTTGTAGGCAGCGACAGGCACCTGAAATTCTGTCTTGACGCGATAGATGACATCCAGATAAGAGAGCGCGGGTTTCACCATGAGAATGTCCGCACCTTCCTGAATATCCAATGCGACTTCTCGTAGCGCCTCCTCTGCATTCGCTGGGTCCATCTGATAGGAGCGACGGTCCCCAAATTGCGGGGCGGATTCCGCGGCTTCGCGAAAGGGACCGTAAAATGCCGAGGCATATTTGGCGGCATACGCCATAATGGGTATATTCTCATACCCGTTTTCGTCCAAAGCGTCGCGAATTGCGCCGACGCGACCGTCCATCATATCTGACGGGGCAATGACATCGGCACCGGCACGAGCATGCGAAAGGCTCTCTTTAACGAGGAGTTCCAGCGTCGGGTCGTTTTGCACTTCGCTATCTTCAATGACACCACAGTGCCCGTGGTCGGTGTATTCACAGAGACAGACATCTGTCATCACAAGCAGGTCAGGCACGGTATCTTTGATCGCTCGGACCGCCAGTTGAATGATACCGTCATCGGCATAAGCCTCAGTGCCGAGCGGGTCTTTCAACGCTGGGATGCCGAACAGAATTGTACCGGGGATTCCGAGTGCAGCAAGTTCCTTCGCGGCGGTGACGAGCCTATCAACCGAGTATTGGTAGCATCCGGGCATCGCAGAAATTTCGGTTGCGGTATCACGTCCATGAACGACGAACATCGGATAAATGAGGTCGTTGACAGAAAGTGCTGTTTCGCGGACGAGTCGCCGCAGATTTTCATTTGCACGCAGTCGCCTCGGTCGATAGATAGGGAAGGTGCTCATTATTCCTCCGAAGGCGAGCCTTTGATTTCGTAGTTCGTTAGTTCAAGGGTTCTTTCTCCGTCCGGTTGCAATCCGAGCTCCTCCTTTGCTTCGTCAGCCTCTGGATGCTCATGTTTGAATTTGACGATACCGACGTTAGGTGCCAACCAGATTGTTGTTACGGTGGTAGCTTTTCGTTCTTCAGGTGCTTGTGGGTCGATTCCGGGCACAGACACAGTTAATTGAACCGTTTCATCCGTCTGGTATTCAATTATCAAGCAGTCCTCAAACGTGCCAGCGGGTGTTTCGACGGTTTCTGTGCCAGTGACCACGCCAGTCTCAACGATGGTGCTATGGGTTTTGATAGTCGGTGCGCCGCCCGGTATTTCCATAGGTGCCCCTTGGATATCCATTGTCAGGGTGAGCGCGACATTTAACTCCAAAGCCGGCCATTCTTCATTGTATGTAACAGGTGTCGGTAGCAGATAGAAGTAATCTGCCGAATCCACCTCAACATCGTAACTCAAATCAAGGGAGACCGCTGCCCCTTCAGGTGCCCCGCCGAGCATTTGTTCACGTATCATTGGAAGTGCTTCTTCCATCTCTTGCGCTGTGTGTGCTTTAAGTCCGTTTTCGATTTCAGTGCCGACAAAGAACGCCACCCAGTCGTCCCCAACCTGATAATAATAGGGTTGAACATAATGCTCAAAGTCCGCCCAATCCTCCAAGGCGGGATCATAACTGAAGGCGCGATAGGTTTCGTCATCAACATCTTCAGGCTCTATGGCGTAGCGCGTTAATTCGTTCCCATCTTGGTCTTCATAGGTCCAGTAGCTGCCGACTGCATCTGGAAAGTAGTAGTTTGCCCATTCATTTCCCATTGACATCGTGCTGAAACCGAAGATGAGTAAAAAGACAAAAACAGATCGCATTTTTTTCAACATAAGTAGTTCCTTTTGGAATTCTCGGCAAACTTTCAAGTTCCCGAAAGAGGCTCTTCAGAAAATGGAATTAATCGCCTTCATCGCTTTCTGATTCAGTGGATTTGACCTCATAGTTCGTTAATTCAAGGGTTTTGACGATATCAGTACCTTCGGATTCTTGTCGCATTTTAACAATCCCGACATTCGGAGCGAGCCAGAGCGTTGTCAACGCCCCCTTATATACATCTTCAAACATAGTCTTCGCTTCTGGTAGATCCGGTTCAGTCTTTATTGCGGCATCCATTTTATACTCAATTTTTAGGCAATCTTCAAATGTACCGGCAAATGTTTCGAGCGTCTCTGTCCCAGTTACATTTCCAGTTTCAACAAGGGTCAGGAACATTGTGATCGCCTGACTTGTTGGTGGAAAACCATCCAAGCTGCTTGTGATTTCAATCAGCAAATCCATTTCCACATTAACGCGCGAAGCCTCCCACTCCTCATTAAACGTCGCAGGAGTTGGCAAAAGATAGAAATGGTCTTGTGCTTGTATATCGAGTTCGTATGTCACATTAAGGTCAATATTCATCCCGGGTGGCAGTTGATTATTCAACTGTTGTTTCATCACTACCATAGCCTCGTTCCAGTGCTTCTCTGTGACCGCCCGTGTCGCATTTTCGATATCATCACCGACAAAGAACGCCACCCAGTCGTCACTGACTTGGTAGAAATAAGGATGAAAATAATACTGATAGTTCGTCCAGTCCTCCAAGACGGGTTCATAACTGAAGGTGCGATAGGTTTCGCCATCAATTTTTTCAGGTGCTATGGCGTAGCGCGTTAATTCCTCACCGTCTTGGTCTTCATAGGTCCAGTAGCTGTCGAGTGCATCAGGAAAATAGTAATTTGCCCACTCATTTCCCATCAATGTCGCACTGAAACTGAAGATGAATAGTAGAACGAAAACGGACCGCATTTTTTTTAACATGGGAAATTCCTTTTGCGTTTTGTGCTTTCTTCTTTTAAAGTATACAGAATATAGGCACAAACGGCAAGAAAAATCTGGGGTGTAAATATTTTGTCAAAATGCTACACAGATGTCGCCCCGATAGGACTAAAGGCATGTGTTTTATTAACGTTTATCCACAGATGTCGCCCCGCTGGGGCTCAAGAGAACTTTTGGGGTCTACACAGTTTGTGCCTAAGACTCGGCGCGGTTACATGAAGATTAAAAAAATAATTCGGTAATTGTTTATGTGGACAATCCTTACGGATCGCGAGCACAGCTCGCTCCTACAGCAAGAGGTCGCTGATGCATTACCGAATTATTTACTTAAACCTCATCAAACCGTGCCTACCGGACCTGGGGACCGAGGTTATCATTTTTCTTAAATTGACACCTATGGGATTTTACCGCTCTACCCAACCTACGGAAATCACCGTTGCTTTTTTATTATCAAACTCACGGTTTATTAGCGTTTCTCATATTCAAAAG
>JAKZUG010000347.1:0-4456 GCA_047516705.1 Candidatus Poribacteria bacterium
CTTCCATGGGTTGCGTGCTGAGCCAGAAATGGTCGCGGATATACTCCGAAGGCTTCCGTTTGAGATCCGGAATCTCGATGCGGAGCTTTTCCCATGTTGCGTCCAGTCTCCAGATGAGCGGTGGCAGCCATGCGAATCCGCCTTCAATTAGCACAATCTTGAGCGTCGGGAAACGGTCAAATACGCCTTCGCAAACGTAACTGATAACTTGGGTGTGGAAGGCTTGCGGCATACCGCCGTGGTCCTCTATGTAATAGGAGGGCCATCCGGCACCTGTAATGGGACCCTGATTGCCTCCGAAGTGGATACCGATAGGTAGGTCGTACTCAGCGGCTGCCTCGTAGATTTTCCAATATTTTCGGTTTCCAAGCGGCTCCTTCGTCCGCGCGAGGAGCAAGATCTGAACAAACGCTGGGTTTGGACCGCAGCGGTGAACTTCCGCAGCGGCGAGATCCCCGTTCTCATAGGGCAGGACGATAGAGGCGCGTAGACGTGGTTCAGGTTCAACCCAATCGGCAACCTGCCAATCGTTGACTGCGCTTGCGAGTGCGGCACTGTACTCAAGATTCAGTTGTTCACCGACAGGGATTAGCGGATTCAGCACACCGTACGCAATATCCCATGCATCCAGTAGCTGCTCCTGCATGAACCCTAAATCTGCACCGGGTGAGAGCCCTGAGGGGGGCCATGCGTCATGGCGTGCAGCATTAAGCAGGGCACGTGGATAATAACCACCGATACGACCACGTAGACCGAAAGTTGTTTGGTGATCTTGCCACCGCTGGGATAGGTAAGGAGACAACCCGTCTGGTGGAACAGAGTTGTGGATGTCGCAATCAATAATTCGGTATTTAGAACGTTTTGTCGTTGTGTTTTCCATCGTGTTCATCTCCAAAAGACTTAGAAAAGTAGAAATTGCCTAAAATTACGTGAGTTTGACTTATGCACGTATGCCCATAGCGAATAGGGTTTGGGTTGTTGGGTTTCGCTATCTCTATTTACCCGGAGAGTTCATCAAAAAGCGAAGTCCTCCGTATAAATTGGAGAGTTCTTGGTATTTACCGCTCTACCCAACCTACGAAAAACACCCACGTTTTTATTATCGAACTCACATTAAAATTGATAAAAAGCACTTGCGTTTTCGTGCAAAATCTTACGGGCAAGTGAGCCGGGCAATTCTGATGGCAGTGCCTCGTTCGGTGTATTGAACTGCCAATGTGGGTAATCCGTTGAAAACATCAGCATCTCATCGGATTCCAATTGACCGATGATCTGAAGTAGCTGCTCCGGTGTCGGCGGTGCATCGACAGGTTGTAAGGTAAGCCGGATATGTTTTCGCATGTACTCAGATGGCGGACGTTTGACCCACGGAGTATTGTTTCGGAGACCGCGCCACTCTTTATCAATCCGCCACATCAGCGCGGGGAGCCATGTAAAACCGCTCTCAATGAGGACAACACGGAGTTCTGGAAACTGGTCGAAAATCCCTTCCGCAATGAGGCTAATTACCTGTGCTTGGAAGACCTGTGTCATTCCAGCATATTCCTCTAAAAATGTCGATGGCCAGCCTGTGGGTGAAGGTTGAGTACCGGGTGCCCCGCCGTAATGGATACCAATGGCGAGATTATGACGGAGTGCCGCCTCATACATCGGATGGTAAAGTCGGTTCCCATAGGGTGTCCGAGAACGGACAGGTAGTATCACCTGAACGAACCCTGGATGCTCACCGACGCGTTCGATTTCCCTCGCGGCGAGTTCCGGAATCTGGCTTGGGATTACAAGCGAAGCACGGAGTCGGGGTTCCGGGTCAAGCCAATGTTCTATCTGCCAATCGTTTATTGCTTGTGCGATCGCCGCGGCGAGGTCGGGGTTATGAACACTTTGCACCCGGTAGGCACAATTAAGAATACCGTATTCAAGGTTCCAACCGTCAAGTAACTGCTGACGGATATGTGCGAGATCGATGTCCGAAGGGGAAGGTGCATCCGGATGCGTTGTTAGCGGTGCGCCGCGCGGGTAATCGTTTGCATCGGAACCTCTAAAACCAGAGTTACGACAATAGTCACCCCAGAAGTCAGACATGTAAGGAAAGAGTGTCTGTAAGGTCGGGACTTCGTTATGGATGTCGCAGTCAATGGCTTTCACCCCTGCTTCTACGAAATGCGGGGTCTCCCAACTTTCCATCTCCGTCTCCTCGGTTCAGCAAATGATGGGGCGTACTGGATTTGAACCAGTGACTTCTACCGTGTGAAGGTAGCGCTCGTACCCCTGAGCTAACGCCCCACGTAGAGATATGGGCCCACTAGGACTCGAACCTAGGACCAACCGGTTATGAGCCGGTGGCTCTGACCACTGAGCTATGGGCCCTTCGTTTTTTCAATATAAGAATTATACTATATTCTGAATTTAAAATCAAATTTTTAAGTCAGTTGTCAGAGGGATGGTTGTCAGTCGTCAGTTATCAGTTGTCAGAATCAGGATTTTAGGGATTAGAGACGTTTCTCTATTGAAGATTGTCTTTTATGGGTATTTCTGGATTCACACAGATGTCACCCCTACGGGGTTCAAGAGATCGGGCATAACGATTTTCTACACAGATGCCGCCCCTACGGGGCTTGTGTTTCTTTCAGAACTTACGCAAATTTAGCATTCGGTGCGAGATTTTCATTTTATAGTAAAGCCCACAATTAATTATACATTGGCGAGGTTAGGAATGCAGATCGCATTTGGGCGCGTACGCCGCAAAACCCCGCCAGCAAGGATGGTGTTTTGTGCTTTCTAAAGTGTCCACGTATTTTCGGGCTTTACTATAAGGTTTGTGCCTAAAATCCGGCGCGGTTGCAAACCGCGCCTACTGGACCTGAGGATTACCGATTTAAATACTTAAAATTCATCAACAAAAATAAGCGTGTGACCGTAGATTGGGTAGAGCGGCGAAAGCACAAGAACCCGATAGTTTAGGCGGAGCATGCCCATTTTTGATGAACCATCCCCGTAGATAGAGATAGCGAAACCCAACACCCTAAACGCTGGAAGAGAATACGTCTCCTTCCCAGTAACGGGTGGGGACCCCGGTTTCACTCCTGTTACGGTGATTTTAGGTCTCTGGAGACTTGAAAGTCATCTGCGCCGTGCGGTTTTCAGTAAATTCCCGTTCTACCCAACCTACGCGCTACCGGATTTGGAGAAACGGGACTCAAGAGTGGATTTGGGGTATGTAAGATTTGGGGCTAAGAATCGGCGTGGTTGCAAACCGCGCCTACTGAGGGGTGGCAACTTAGGTTTTGGTTAGTGAACAAAATCGCGTAGTTTTCTGCTCCGCCTCGGGTGTCGCAATTTACGGAGTGCCTTCGCCTCAATTTGCCGGATTCGTTCGCGGGTTACATTGAAGATATTACCAACCTCTTCAAGCGTTCTCGGGTAACCGTCATCAATCCCGAAACGGAGAGAGATGACCTTCCTTTCACGCTCGTTCAACTCGGAGAGGACATCTTGTATCTGCTCTTTGAGGATATTCAATTCTGCCTCTTGGACGGGGGAAGGAGAGTCAACATCCATAATAAAAGTACCGAGGGGGTTATCGTCTTCCTCACCGATTGGGGTATCTAAAGAGGCGGTTTCTGGCGCGACTGCGAGTGCTTCATTGACTTTGCTGGTTGAAATATCGAGATCTTCAGCAATCTGATCAGCTGTCGGTTCATTTCCCAATTCCTGCAAGAGTGAGCGTTGTACCCGCCGAATCTTGTTAATCCGCTCATGCATGTGTACAGGGATGCGGATGGTGCGTCCTTGATCGGCAATAGCACGTGTGATACCCTGTCGAATCCACCATGTGGCGTAGGTGCTAAACTTATACCCACGCTGGTAATCAAACTTGTCAACAGCTCGCATCAATCCGATGTTCCCTTCCTGAATTAAATCAAGGAATTCAAGTCCTGATGCCCGGTGTTTGTGCCTCCTCGCGATACTAACGACGAGTCGGAGATTCGCTGCAACGATTGCCATTTTTGCATCCTGTGCTTCGGATTCACCTTTGTCGATTTGCTGGGTGAGAGACCTGAGTTGCTCGCGAGAGATGCCAATTTCGTTCATGTGCTGCCGGATACTGCGCTGTAAGCGGATAATCGTTACATAGGCATCTCTCATAGAATCCGTTTCAAACTTCGGTTCAGTGCCATTGTTCCCGTTGAGCCATTCATCAGGAATATCACACTTCTGCTGGAGCTTCTGGATTTCGCTTTCCCACGTGCTAACCTGATACTCTGCCTGTTTGACGAGGTCGGAGATTTTACTAATCTCTTCACGGTCAATTTTGAGTTCCTCAAGGGTCTTAATGAGGTTCGAGCGGTTCTCAGATTTCTTGATAGGCCGCTTACCATTTGTAGAGGACGCAGCAGGCGTAGCAGTGAGGCGTTCCATCTCAAGAGTTTCGAGTACGCCCAATGCCTTCTTGACC
>JAKZUG010000348.1:0-7773 GCA_047516705.1 Candidatus Poribacteria bacterium
CGTGCGCGCAGGTGCAGAAGAACGTGCACGCGACTTCATCGCTGAGAAACATGATGCTCCCTTCTTCTTAGATGTTGGCTTTGGTGAAACGCATCGACGCGCGAAAGGGTTCGATCCGCCGCCAGAAGGTGAACCTAAGACTGATCCGCGCTATGTAAAACCCCCTGCTCCTTTCCCCGATACGCCTGTCACCCGTCAGGATATGGCAGAATACATAGATGCAGCACGGACACTTGATAGGAAGATGGCCGTGGTTTTTGATGCGCTTGAGGAAAATGGAATCGCTGAAAATACGCTTGTGATATGCACAACCGACCATGGACTCGCCTTCCCCCGAATGAAATGCCATCTCAGTGATCATGGTATTGGTGTGATGCTCGTCGTCCGCGGTCCCGGCGGTTTTGATGGTGGACAAGTTGTGGACGGACTGGTTAGTCAAGTTGATCTGTTCCCCACTATCTGCGAATTGGTAGGTATCGAAACCCCCGAGTGGTTGCAAGGTACTTCTGTATTACCCTTAGTTCGTGGCGAGGCGGACGATACGCGCGATGCCATTTTCGCCGAAGTCAACTATCACTGCTGCTACGAACCGCAGCGCGCTGTCCGAACCAAGCGATGGAAATATATCCGCCGCTATGACGACGCAGAGAAATGGGCATTGCCGAACTGCGACGATAGTATCAGTAAGACTTTTATGTTGGAGCACGGTTGGGCGGACCAACCTGTTGAATCGGAGCGGTTGTACGATGTGGTTTATGATTCGTCGGAAGCGCATAACCTCGCGGGGCATCCTGATTATGCGGATGTTTTGTCAGAGATGCGAAATCGTTTAGAGCAGTGGCGTACAGAGACAGACGACCCAGTAAACGAGAACCAGATTATGGTGCCGCCGGAGGCAGCTGTGCTGAACGATCCAAGGGATGTGTCACCCGGTGATAAGCATTACCCCGCTCGTGAAATGGTGTAGTGTCTCTAAACGGGTTAATGTTCGGGTGGGCACGGGGATCCACCCGAACAAAGGGATTGTGTGGACTGTCTAAAGCCGATTGCCTGCCCACAGGGCACCGCGGCGGATAACTGTCTGAAAACTTGGATTCTCAAGCACTGCCATATCGTGCCCGAGTGCGAAGTAGAAGACTCTACCCTCACCGTACGTATGGTGAAACGCCATAACATGCGTTTCATCTTTCGTCTCATCGTACGCATGCATTAAATGGTGCGATGTGTCAGGGTTATGCTTCAGGTAATAGAGTTCATCTGTCGCCTCAAAATCGGCTAACCCTTCAGTAATCGGGTGATCAGAGTCGCTCACATTAACGGTGAAGTCCATATACGGGCTGTGTCCGTTGAAAAACCCGTTGAGCATGCCGTGGTAGCCTTCAGATTCCCTGAACGAAGCGGCTGCGGTATGAAGCCCGAAAAACCCGCCACCTGCTCGGATATAGTCGAGCAAACCGTTCTCTTGCGCCTCCGTGAGTTCCCCAACGTCGGTGTAGAAAAGCACGGTGTCATACCCGTCGAGTCCATCTGCGAGTACATCGTAGTCTCGTGAGAAATCGGCTTCAATGGTGTCAGTTTCGTTGAGCATTGATGTCAGGAACTGCCCGTTCCCCGCGTGATCGTGATAAATACCTTCCGTTCCGACAAATATAAGTAATTTAAGATTTTCCATTTCTACCTCATTGCGTTTCTTCATATAGGCGTGGTTCTTTAACCACACCCTTTGGCGCGCTTGCATGAAGTTTAAGTATTTAATTCGGTAATTTCCTAACGATGCCGGTGCGGTTAGGAATGCAGGTCGCATTTGGGTGAGTACACCGCAAAACCGCACCTACCGGGCCTGGGGAGAACATAGAATTACAGAAATATTTTCTTAATCTTCATCAAAGCGCGCCTACCGAAATAAGTATTATTAGGGCATTACAAGAACCTTGACAGATCCGTGTTCATCGCGTCCCGCAGCGACAGCAAACGCTTCGGTAATATCGTCCAAGTTGAATCGATGGGTGACGAGTGGGTTCGGGTCAAGTTTACCCGCTGCGAGCAGATCAATAGCGACTTGAAACTCGGTTTTGCCGCCACGTCTCCCGTAACAGAAGGACCAGATCACTGTGAGTTCTCTACTCCGTGCGAACCGCTCTGAAAAGGTGAGCGGCGTACGATGTCCACCTACCATACAGACGCGACCGCGTTTCGCCGCTATCTCTGTCGCCTGTTCCAGTGTATTCGCGGTGCCACCGACTGCCTCAAAGACGACATCAGCCCCGCGTCCGTCGCTCCAGTCCATGATAGCCTCCACAGCGTCTGTTTTATCCACATTGATAGGCACGGCTCCGACCGCTTCGTGGGCAATCTGTATAGGACCATCGGGTTTTCCTAACATAGCAATAGAGGTTGCGCCTGCGACATCTGCTACCTGCGCAATTGTCAATCCGACGGGACCGCTTCCGATAATCGCGACGCGATCTCCTGGTGATACCATCGCTCTGTTGACAGCATGGACGGCGACTGCGTAGACCTCTGCCAATGCGCCGCCCTCAGGCGAGACACTTTCCGGCAATGAATACACGTTTGGGGTCCGTGCGACCATAAACTCTGCAAAGCCGCCGCCACCATGCCGTAAATTTCCGCAGATATTGTAGTAACCGTTATAGCATTCCGGGCAATTGTTACACGGGCTAATCGGTTCAACTGCTACACGCGCACCCTTTTCATACCCTGTAACACCCTTGCCCGTATCAATAACGCGCCCCGCCAACTCATGTCCACCGATGCGCGGGGATAAGGGCTTTTCTGGCTGATGATGGTACCCGTGCAGGTCACTGCCACAGATCCCTGCCGCTTCGACTTGGACGAGCACTTGTCCTTCTTCAGGTGTAGGGTCTGGTACTGTTTCGACCCTTATATCTTTTCCACCGTAAAATTGTGCCGCTTTCACAGATAATCTCCTCTAAAGTTAGTAATCTGTTTGAAATATAGCATAGGTACGGAATTGTGTCAATGGGTTATTCCTCTTGCTTAGGGCTATTTAGTTTTAGGCTTTTTAGCCATTTTGGTAGGAAAGTCGCGATTCGGAGATCGCTCCTACAGGGGTATGTCGTAATTTAGCATTCACTTTTATTGGAGAACTAAATGACCGTACCTCTTGCTTTCGGTTCACACGAGTTCCATTTATTTGTAGACGAAGTTTCAACCGCGCCGATTGAGGATGAGAAAATTCTCTTGACTTCTAAGCCAGAAATGCATTAAAATCAAAAGAATATAATACCTGATGAGGAGACAAAAATGAGAACAGTCAAATTAGGTTTGATTGGGGCGGGTGGTATTGCACAGGCGCACTGCGGCACACTTGCTGACATTAAAGGTGCTGAAATTATCGCCGCCGCCGACCTCGTGCCAGCAAACCTGGAGCGAGCAAAAGAACGGTGGGGTATCAAACGCACGTTCAGCGATTACAACGAAATGCTCAAGATGGACGAAATTGAGGCAGTCTACGTCTGCACCCCTACAGGTGTGCACGCAGCACCGACCGTCGCTGCGCTGAACGCGGGCAAACACGTTTTCTGCGAAAAGCCGATGGAAGCGACATTGGACGCTGCCGCTTCAATGTGGCGTGCCGCAAAAGAAAACGATAAGATATTGATGATCGGTCTGAAACTCCGTTATTCACCACAAGTGATTAAGGCAAAAGAGGTCGTAGACGCTGGCACACTCGGCGATATCTACTACGTCGAGACTGTCGCGGATCGACGGCGTGGGAATCCGGGTGGTAGTTTCATTCGGAAGGCGACAGCCGGTTTAGGTGCCTCTGCGGACATCGGTGTTTATGCACTTGACACTGCCCTCTATCTGATGGGACACCCGAAACCGGTTGCGGTCTCTGGTATCACCTCTAACTACTTGAGCCTGCACAATACATGGAACCCTGCTCTTAAAGAGACTGAGGTAGAAGATTTTGGTGTCGGTTGGGTGGTTTTCGAGAACGGGGCGCGCATGGTATTCAAGACGTGCTGGTGCATGAACATGGATTCGCTTGGTGGGACGATCTTCCTCGGCAAAAAAGCTGGATTACGTCTCGGTATTGGCGAAGTCCGCGGACCACAGGACGGTGTACGCGTCTATGGCGATAAAGACGGAGAGATTTATGATCAAGAGTTCACCGAGTTTGAATCGGTAAGTGTATTCCACGAGGAAGATTCGGCGTTTATTGATGCTGTCCGAGAAGGGAAACCTGCACCGATCGACCCGTACGGCGTTATGCTTACGAACGTTATCATTCAAGGAGTCATTGATTCCTCAAATGCAGGCGGACGTGAAGTCGCAGTAACAGTGCCGACACTGTAGCGAATGTAGAATTACGGTGCGAGGTCACTGTGCTTCGCACCTTCCTCTGGATTCTATTTTGCTATCCTTTTTCGCCTTTGCTGACTCTACATATATGTAATCATAACAGAGGTTGCAGGATGAAGTTTATTAAGGTTGCAGGAAAAAAATTCAAATTAGCATCCCGTTTAGCACGGTTGTATGCTCTCCTCATAGATGGGTTAGTCTTATCTTCCATCCAAGCCATTTTACTCGTCATTTTTATGATATTGGGCGTTAGCACTAAAATTGTTAGGTACGTTGGTGATTGGTATTATAGTGCGATTTTTATATCTCTAAGTTTAGCGTTATGGATATTCGGTCTGTTTTTTATGGATGGTTTCAGAAACGGGCACGGAATCGGGAAGAGACTTCTATCGCTACAAGTGCTCCGATTGAAAGACGGGCAACCGTGTACCTTCAAAGATTCTTTTATTCGTCGGCTTGCAGGTATTTTTCAACCGTTTGATTTCCTCTGGACACTTGGGAAAAACCGACAACGACTCGGAGATAAGTTCGCGGAGACTGTCGTTGTGAAATTGGAGCCGGAACCAGAACAGACGGAGGTTAAAACTGAAGACCCAGAGAAGGTTTTAGAACATGCTATCGTTGAGATGAAAGATCGGCTTTCAGAGGCGCGAGAGAAGGTTGATGCCTCTATTGGGGTTGAAAAACAGTTTCAAGATGCTTATGAAGGCGCGGTTGCTCAAGTTGATCGGTGGCAAGATCGCGCTGTTATCTCCCTGAAAGCGGATCGTGAGGATTTGGCACGCGAAGATTTGGAAAAACGGAATGAATACCGGCGATTGGCAGACCAATACAAAACACAGTGGGAAGAACAGAAACAGATCGTCCGATCACTTAGCGACCTCCTTGAGCATCTCCAGCAGAAGATGACAGAGGCAGAAGGGCAAAAAGCAGTGGTCGTCGCGAAACATAGAAATGTTGATGCCGCAGCTCATTTGCGTGAGATGCTGGAAGAAATACAGGATAACAAGGCGTTTGAGACACTTGCGAAGATGGAGCAGGATGCGACTGAGGCGGCTACTTTGGCGAAAGCTGCTGCTGAGGTAGATGTTGCCTACCAGGACGCGGAATTAGCGCGTGAATTCGCGGGTTACGCTGAAGAAGCATTGCTCGACAAGGACCTTGCCGAATTAAAAGCAAAAGTGCAGTAGATATAAACCCGCGTCATCAATTTCATATAGAGGCAGTATAATACTTGTTCAGAGAGAACTTTTTGAGAGCGATTTGGTTAGCCTATTATATCATATAGAATTATCTTTCTAACCCAGAACGCTCTGGTTCTTATACTGGACCCATGTTGTTCTATTTATATCATAAAAAAGCCTGAGGAGATTCATAGTGTTTATTGAGATTATCAATCCGAATGAAGGGTATAAGACCTCTTATCGAGGGATGGTGAATATTGAGTATGTCCATCAGATTAAGATAATCAGAGGGAGACATCGCCAGTATGAGTTACATATTAATCTGTCAAACTCACCCAGCATAGAGTTGCTCGGTACAAAGGAAGAGTGCGAGCGATTCTATGAGGAATTGCAAGAGGTATTGAAAACGCATAAACAACTGTCCAGAACCGATACGCTTATTTTCCCACCACAATTGCCATCACAACCGCCAACAGGCGGGGATGAAGAAGAGGTATGATTATGTCTCACCCTCCTTCTGAAACCGATCCGTAGCACTCATTAACTATCTTTCTTAGCAAGAGTAGATTCTAATACAGAAGAAGGTGTTTCCAAGAATGTCCATTATTAAGGTTGCAGGGAAAAAATTCAAGTTGGCATCCCGATGGACTCGACTCGGCGCGTTCTTATTAGACGTAGGGCTCTTGGGTGTCTGTCAAGTCCTTTTACTTCTTAGTGGTTCTGTCCTGTTTACAATTTTTGATGGCTTTAACTTTCATGACGCATCGGATATGACATCGATAAGTGTCGCGACCCTAAGTGCTGTTTTGTGGCTATACGGTCTATTTTTCATGGATGGACTCAAGATGGGAGGCGGGTTTGGAAAGAGACTTTTATCTCTACAGACAATCCGTTTGGAGGATGGAGAACCGGCGGACTTTAAAGATGCCTTCGTTCGTCGTTTTGCTGGCATATTCCAACCCGTTGACTGGTTATTTGCAACCGGAAAAGAGAAACAGCGGATGGGCGATAAGCTTGCCAAGACAGTTGTTGTCAAATTAGACACAAAACCCGTTGAATTTGTAACTGAGACTGAAACCGAGTCTGAGGTTGAAACCAGAGCCGCAACAGCTGATCTGGAAAAGATATTAGGCGATGTCATTCATGAAATCACAAATCGGTTTTCGGAAGCAAAACAGAAGGTCGATGCCTCCATTGGGATTGAAAAACAGTTTCAAAACGCACACGAGGGAGCGATTGCATAGGCAGAACGGTGTGAGGAGCGAGCAACCCTCGCTATCCAAGCCGGACGCGAGGATCTTGCACGCGAAGATTTAGCGCAACGTAATGAATACCGACGACTCGCAAGCAGCTACAAAGCCCAATGGGATGAACAAAAACGGGTTGTAGTACATCTTACAACGCTCTTTGAAACGCTGCAGCAAAAAACTGAGGAGACAGAAAGAAAAAGGGACCAAGTCATCGCACAACACACAAATGTTGATGCTCATGAACACCTCCACCAAGCGTTAACGGAGCTCCAAGATAGCAAGGCTTTTGAGATTCTTAGGAAAGTGGAACAGAACGTAACTGAAGCTGCCGCCTTAGCAAGAGCGGCTTCTGAGGTAGATGTAGCGTTCAAGGATGTGAAATTACACCGTGAGTTTGAAAGTTACGCAGAAGACGCATCAATTGACAAGGACCTCGCTGAATTAAAATCGAAATTACAGTAGACGCGATGTTTCATCGCCATACCCCACTCAGGAGTTATCATGGACACACACACTTCTCCAAACATTGTCTTTATCATGGCAGACGATATGGGATACGGTGATGTCGGCTGCTATAACCCGGACTCAAAGATTCCGACCCCAAATATGGATAAACTCGCGCAGGACGGAATTCGGTTCACCGATGCACATTCCCCCTCTGCTGTCTGTACACCAACACGATACGGTGTATTAACAGGACGGTACTGCTGGCGAAGCCGCCTCAAACGCGGTGTGCTTTACGGCTACGAATCACCCCTTATTGAACCCGAACGTTTGACAGTCGCTGGGTTGCTCAAAGATGCGGGTTACAACACCGCATGTATCGGCAAATGGCATTTGGGACTCGGATTTTCGACGGTACCAGGATACGATTTCGACTTCAATGCGCCGCTGCCTTGGTCCAACGCAGGACGTGAGTTGGAAGAGTATATTGATTTCACTGTGCCACTCACCGGCGGTCCGATTGATCTCGGCTTTGACTATTTTTA
>JAKZUG010000349.1:0-2777 GCA_047516705.1 Candidatus Poribacteria bacterium
TAAGGCATTAATATGCACCTGAGAAAAATCACGTGGCGCATCGCTCAACACATAAAACTTTTCATGATTCAACCCGAGAAGCGTTGTCTCGTTGTAAGCGTGCCAATGTGGAAGGCTCCGGTCGGTTTTTACCTGTGTTACACCAAAGATTCTTTCATACCCCACGCCACCCTCTGGCAAAACCAACGTGACTCTTTCGTCTATGCCTTGAAGTGTCGCGAATTCACCATCTTTTCCGACATATTGAAATAGGGTTCCCGTTCCCCAGTCTGTTTCAAAATCAGGTTTGAAACCGAGTTTTTGCCAAACGCTGGCGAGTGAGAGTAACCGCTGCGTCTCGAGATGATCTTCCTCCAACTGTTCTACCGACCAGAGGCGAAGCGTCGGCAAAACACCCCAGTTCTCATACAAATGCAGGTATTGTTGATAAAGTTCGGGACCAATATCAGGATTTGGCAACCCCAAATGTCCGTAGAGTAATGTATAAGGAGAAAACAGAAACGCACTGATAGGGTGCGGTTTAATATCCAGTGAGTATACCAACCGTTGTGCGAAGTTCTCACCGGAGAAGGTGACCTCATGAAGTCCTTCGCCGCCGAAAACAATCTGCGGCATGGCTTCCGTCAATTCCGTGTGTAGTCGGATGTTCCCTTGTGCCGAATTCAATCCTTCAATCAACCCATTTGCGTCGTTTTTCGCGATGAGGCTAACATCCAGATGAAAGGCATCTACCGGATATTTTTGTGAAACATCCATCAATTGTTCGACGAGGATTTTCCTAAATTCAGAACTCGCGGGATTAATAAAGGCGTGTCGTCCGGGTTCTTCAAGCCGATCCCAAAACCAACCGATGGGGTTGCCGCTCCATCGGTCACGAAATTGATACTGCTGAAGCGTAGCATAGAGCGGATGATATGGTGCGACCCCAGGGAAATTGGTGTGAAGCATCACCCGAAATCCGTGTTGACGCGCAGCATCAAGGAAACCGCCAAAATTTTCGGATGCCGTATAATCAGGATAATTCGTATCGTAATCATCTTTCCGCCACTGTGTCAAATAGAGCAACGTCTTTGTAGGATCAATCTGCGCTGCTAACCGCTCCAATAGAGCGATTTCCTGACCGTGATAGATAACGACGAAACCGATTTCGGAGACCCATGCGGGCATTTCTGTCAGTCTTCTTGGATTGAAAGTCTGTTCCATCCAGTCCCGATACTGCCGCGCCGGCACACGCCAATCACCGATATATGTATTCAATCGCCATATAACAGATTTTGCGGAGGTAAGCGTGTCGAAAGGTGCTTGGTTTTGCGTCTCAAAATTGAGCGAAAAACTCTCTATATCTTTTTCGTAATGGAGTGCTTTAAACTGAAAGGTTGCATCTGTTCCGCGAACGAAAAACCCGCCCTGTGCGCCTTGAATAATCGCGAGCTGTGCCTCCCAATGTTCAGGATAGTCAAAACTCCCAGAAGTAGTTGGAGACATAGCATCAATGATCTGTCCGCCTTGTGCGGGGAGAATGAGATCCAGATTCCTCGTATTCAGATTACCACAGCCCCACTGAATCCCATAGACACCGGTTGTGTCAGAGACACCTTCCTGCTCAATCAAGAGATCTCCAGTATCCTCGTCAATGGCTATAAACAGGCGAATTTCGTTCTGTCCGTGCCTAAATACAATTTCTGCTTTGAGTGGAGCGATTTTCCTTGCTTCTGTCAGCGTTGCTTGGTCTGTCCAAATAGAGCCGCCGTCTCTTCTTAATAATCCGCTACGTCCGCCAATACCTATAGGTGTGCCACCGATGCCGAGGGGTAGCGTGTAGACTTCCTCCGTCAGTTTGTTGGAGAGTTGGGTGATAACGCCATCTATAAACTGGACTTCGTAAGTATCGGTTTTGACGAAGATACTATTGTCAACAACGGTAATCTCAGCGGATAGGATTGCTTCGGAACAAAATAGACAGAGCATCCCACTCAGAATAACGCTACCTAACAGGCGCATGCAGTTTTTCCTCTAAAACTCATATATAGTAAAGCCTATAATTACTTGGACATCAACGGAAAGGCGGGGTTACAAACCCCGCCAGCGAGGGAGGGTTATTGTTCTCTAAAGTGTCAACATATTTTTCGATTTTACTATATACTAAACTATGGACAATTTTTTTAAGGATTGAAATGAGATATCTTAGGCATTTTTCCTTACCTCTGTCAGCAGTAAGCCAGACATCAAATTCTTTTTCTGCTATACAAAGCAAGTCCCCATTTTCTATGCCAGACCAACCTTTTTCTTGAACCGTGAAAACAGTATGCTCACGTAACTCTTGTTTGAGTTTTTTAGGTAAGCACTCATCAATCAGAATATGCATAGGCTTGCGTGATCAACATCTCCTTTGCCAATTCCAAAGCCTGCATAGCCTGCGTACGACTGACAGAAGGAAAATCCTCTAAAAATTCGTCTAAGCTATCACCTGCTTCTAAATAATCAATGAGGTTTTTGATGGGAACACGCGTGGTTTTGAAAATAGGCGTGCCGCTCATAATTCTCGGATTGCAGGTAATGAGGTTGTTAAATGCCTGTGTTGTTTGTTCGTCGTGTTTCATGCGTCTGTTTCTCCCAAAAAATGTGGTAATTTAAGGATACCATGAAAATACGTTAATTGCTAATTTTGCCAAGAGTCGAAATAGAGGCATGTAGTTTTCATTTACCTATTTTAGCCAAAAAGTCACGACCAGGGATCGCTTCTACATGAAGAGATACCCATCAAAAATATAGTTCCC
>JAKZUG010000350.1:0-3425 GCA_047516705.1 Candidatus Poribacteria bacterium
GCTTAGGAGTTGTAAGACCTATTGTATGGCTTGGCAAAATAGTAGGCTGCTCCGTTGAAGCGCACAGTTCGCTTCTGAATTCCACAAATGCTTTCGCATAACTTTTGCGGAAGCCTCGCCCTTTAGGGCGGGGTCTATCACTGGAAAGGATAGAGGGTAGGTGCGGCTGGGAAACCCCACCTACCGGTTGACGGAATTCAGAAACCAAATTGGTTCCTATGCTTCAAACTCGTAAGGCACCGTTTCTGCCTGATGTGTTTTAGCGGACTTTTCTGCTAAATCCATGATGGCAATGACACGGCGAGCGGACTCTGGTGTCACAATTAACGGTGTGCCGTCGTTTAAATGGGCGACGATATTCTGATAGTAGCTGGATCCGGGTCTGCCGTGATGTCCGACTTCTTGCTCTTTGGGGTGTCCTTCGACTTCGGACAGTACCTTAAACCCGCCGCCTTCGGAGGTAATTGCACCGTGCGAGCCGAGCAGTTTCCACCGCTCTCCACCGATTTTGGCGATATTAGACATCTGGATATTTGCTGATGCTCCGTCCGCTACTACCTTTCCGCCTGCGAAGCGAATGACTGCTTGGACGTGGTCCTCGTTGGTAATATCGTCCCAGACGAGGTTCGGCTGATAGAAACCGGTGACGTTAATCATTGGTGCTTCAAGGACATTGAGTAGCCAATCAAGGTAGTGGGCACCCCAATCGTAGAATTGTCCGCCGGAGATGGCTTTGACACTGCGCCACCAATTAGGATTAGGTCTACCATAACCCCCGCCCCACATCTCAACGCTAAAGACCTTGCCGATGATACCGGACTGGACGAGTTCGCGAAGCGTCCAGAAATCAGCATCCCACCGTCGGTTATGGTGAACAGACAGCATAACGCCGTTCTCTTTGGCGGTCGTAATCATTTCTGTGGCTTCTGCGATTGTGACGCACATCGGTTTTTCAACCACAACGTGCTTGCCTGCCTTGAGACTTGCCACCGATGGTCCGCAGTGCAAACTATGCGGTAGAACGTTCGCGACGAGATCGACACCGTCGTCGGCGTTAAGTTCTTCAACTGAATTGTAGGTGCGAATGCCGGGAAAATCCTTTTTTGCGGCATCTGTTCGTTCTGGGTCTATGTCACAGATAGCGACGCATTCAATACCGTCGGTGTTCTGCATCATATTTGCGTGGGCTTTGCCCATATTAAATGCTGCGCCATATCCGAGGACGGCACCTTTGATGGTATCTGCCATTTATTCTGGCTCCTTCGTTTTCGTATATGAATACGTTATTATAGCATAAAAGCGAAAAAATTGTATAAAAAATCCGTGTTTGGAAAATAGATTGACGTTTCTCAGAATTTGTGGTAAACTCTACCGATTCTCTGTTAGCATAGTTTGTTTCTCTGGGCATTTGCAAGGTGCAACAGCAAAGAAGTGTGAACCTTAGGCGCGTTCGTAGAAGCACAATGTGCATCAATTCTGGACAATATTCTTTGAGGTAATTTATGGCAAAAGTTGGACTCATCGGGGTTGGGAACATGGGTAGGGGCATGTCAAGAAATATCTTGAAAGCCGGACACGAATTGACGGTGTATGATGTCCGTCCTGAGGCGATGGAAACGTTGGTACAAGAGGGGGCGCACGCTGCTGCATCGCCGCGAGAACTCGGTGCCGCCGCAGATATGGTTTTTATCATGGTGCTGAATGTTGAACAGGTTAAGGCATCACTCTTGGGTGGAGACGGGCTGCTGGCGGGACTTAACCCGGGTTCTACAGTCATCTGTACGGCGACTATCGGACGTTCACAGGTGATAGAGGTTGCCGAACTCGTGACAGCAAAAGGAGTTAACATCGTTGATGCGCCTGTTAGTGGTGGCGCACCGGGGGCAGCCGCAGGAACGCTTACGATGATGGTAGCGGCACAAAGCGCGATATTTGAGGCATCGAAACCTGTGTTGGAAGCGGTCGGGAGGCATATCTATCACGTTGGGGAAGAGATCGGCATGGGTCAAACTGTCAAGTCTGCCCTCGCGGTACTGATAGGTACGACTTATGCGGGTATCTTTGAGGCATTAACCCTTGCAGTGAAAGCGGGTGTGGCACCGGAAATACTACGGGACGTTGTCAGCACAAGTGTCGTCGGGAATTTCCTTTTCAGAGATACAACGGAAAACATCTTATCACGCAACTTCAAGGGACAGAGTAATATCGGTACAATGTATAAAGATCTCAGTTTAGCGAAAAGTATGGCAAACGATTGTGGTGTGCCGCTCTTTGCAGCAAGTGCTGCATTTGAACTGTTTCAAGCGGGGAAAGCGGTAAATCCGGATGAGGATAACTGGACGGTTATCAAAATCTTGGAAAATATTGCTGGTATTGAAATCAAGAAAACAGAATAATAAGAGTAGGACTTACGCAAATTCCCTTCCTCGCTGGCGAGGTTTGCAACCTCGCCCAGCGTTTCATCGGTGTGCGTTTCAATTTTGCGTAAGCGGCCCTGAAGAGGATAGGGTTTCGTTGGTGTGTTGTTTGGCACTTTGAGAGCCCTATGACAAAATTGAGAGGGTGTTGAATGTTCAAACTGGGAACTATTACGGATGGAATCAGTCGGGATTTTGAATATGCGCTGGATACTATGGTAGAGACCGGCTTGGAATATGTTGAATTGCAGTACCTTTGGGAAAAACAGGTTGGCGATTTGACGGCGGCGGATATTGAACGCGTTAAGGGGTTAATCAACGCTCGGAATTTAAAGGTATCGTGTATCTCACACCACAATTTGTCGGCACTTCCTGTTGATACGGCAGTGGTCGCGCCTGTCTATCGTGAACACATTACGACGTTACAACGGTGCATTGATGTTGCTCAAGCACTGGGTACAAACCTTGTCAGGATTTTCAGTTTCCGGAAAGAGATGGTGCTTTTCGGTGCGGAACCGGTTATCTCTGAAGGCGCGTGGGCAACGCTCATGAACCGATTGGAAGAACCCTTGCAAATCGCTGATGCGGCGGGCATCACGCTTGTGATGGAAACTGCGATCTCCGGGAACGTGACATCGGCGCTCCTTGCGAGAAAGTTAATAGACGAATTAGACGTGCCGCATCTGAAAGTACTATGGGATCCCTGCAGCTCCCTCTATTGTACAGAGGTCCCGTATCCAGACGGTTATGAAGTGATCCGTGAGCATATTGCGCATGTTCATCTTAAAGACGGAGTTGTCAACCTACCAGCAGCGACATTTGATTTCTGCGCAATGCGTCAAGGGCAGATGGATCCTTACTACAATGACATCGTGGGTGCTTTGAAACGGGATGGCTACGACGGGACAATCTCTTTGGAGAGTGTCTATACGCCGGTGGGTGGAACGCGCGAAGATGGATTTAGGGAATCACTACCGGTCTTTATGGAACTTATGGGACGATAGATAG
>JAKZUG010000351.1:0-14001 GCA_047516705.1 Candidatus Poribacteria bacterium
CGCTGGCGAGGTTTCTAACCTCGCTAATGTATAGGTAATTGTGGGTTTTACTATATTAGGACTTACGCAGTTGCTTCGCAAGTCCCCCTGATAAGGGGGATTTAGGGGGTTAAAAATCAAAAAATATCGCCCAGTGTGCTAAATTTGCGTAAGTCCTGTATATATAAACATGCCGCCCTTACAGGGCTATATTGTTCTTTGCAACGCTTTTCTATAAACATGCTGAAGAAACACCCAAGCAAATAAACCCTACGGGACTAAAGAGCCAATTGCGGACAGCGAACGATTCTACTAAAATCCTGTGAATCCTGATACTGATAACCGATAACTGATAACTATCGTAAAGCCCGAAAATATGTGGACATTTCAATGAATAACAATCCCGCACATATTTCCTCGCTAGCGAGGTTTTGCGGCGTACTCGACCAAATGCGATCCGCATTCCTAACCTCGCTAATGTATAGGTAATTGTGGGTTTTACTATAGTCCCGTAGGAACGAAATGTTTATAGCGGTCTGTTATGTTTATGTCTTTAGTCCCGTAGGGACGAAATGTTTATAGCGGTCTGTTATGTTTATGTCTTTAGTCCCGTAGGGACGAAATGTTTATAGAAATCCGTTGTCCCTTCCCTCTTTAGCCCTGTAAGGGCGGCATCTGTATAACAGCAAAAAATCTGGAAAAACTCTGAAGAATATAGTATAATATCCCTTAAAGGTGAACAAAAAAGGAAATCTTATTAACCTGCTTTCTAACACAAATCATAAGCGATCAAAAGGATTCCATCATGTCTCATGAAACGAAACCAGATCTACCCGCAACAATCGAAGATGCAGCGAACGCTGAACTTGACATTACCTCCGAAGATGCAGCAAGCACTGAGGTTGACACTATCGCAGATGTTGTATCTTCGCTAAATCTTCCTATCTGGATAGCCCGAAATACATCTAAAGCTTTTCGACAATTGTGCTCTGCCGCAGTTGAATGGCCTGCTGCTATTTTCAAAGGGAAAGCGTCTGAAAAACATGCAATAACCGCAGCAAACACAAAAATTACTGAGGCTGTTACTGACCAAATTATCCAACAAATGAAGGTTCCACCAGAATATGCACAAATAGCAGTAAAGAAACACATGGAAAAGATAATTGGAGAGCAGCTCAACCTTGATAAAATCTCCGCTATTGCCGTGAATGAGCTTAAGAGTGAGAAAACCATTAGCTCAACAACTCAGGACACAAGTGAGCCTATTAAAGATCAATCTGCTGATTCAACAAATCAAGAAGGGAATGCTAGTGAGGAAAAGACAATCAGTGACGTTTGGCTTAACAATTTTGAAACAGTGGCACGTCCACAAAGCACAGAGAATATGCAGATTCTTTTCGGGCGTATCCTCGCTGGCGAAATAAATCAACCAGGTTCTTATTCAATCCGAACTATAAAAGCTCTAGTTGAGTTAGATCAGGATGCTGCAGTTTTGTTCAAAAAATTGTGCTCATTATGTGTCGTTTTGGAAGATCCAGATGATGGATCTATCCTTGACGCTAGAGTAGTTTCCCTAGGAGGTGATGCTGCACAGAAGGTGATGCTGCACAGAATGCACTCGGCAAGTATGGCTTGGGCTTCGATCAACTCAATGTTCTAAACGAGTGTCGGTTGATTATTTCGGACTATAATTCTTGGCTTAGTTATAGCGTAAGCAGAGAAAATGAGAGTAACTTGAAATTTTTGCTGTTTCATCACCAAGGAAAATATTGGGATATATTGCCTTTACCAGAGCAGGTTAAGAATCAAGAGTTTAAATTATCGGGGGTTGTATTTTCCCGTACTGGTCGTGAGTTGTTTCGCATAGTCGATCAAGAACCGGCGGAAGAATACACTACAGATCTCAAGAATTTCCTTGAAAGACAAAACCTACAAATGACTGAAATTCCCGTCCAATGATTCTAGAGAAAACAATGTGATGGATAATTCTATGCAGAACAGCGAAGTCCTTGTTGGGGATTACATTCAAACCCTGAGACAAAAGCATAAAATAAAAAAATCTGGGTATTTACCCAGTGGTGCTATTCCGGTTGTTGATCAAAGCCAAGAGTTTATTGCAGGTTACATCAATGAAACGGAACGCTCTTATGATGGAAAACTCCCTGTCATTGTATTCGGTGACCATACGTGCACTTTGAAATACGTGGATTTTCCCTTTGCAATAGGGGCAGATGGTACGCAGCTAATACGTCCTACAAAAGATTTCGACATCCGCTACCTCTACTATGCATTACGAGACTTGTCCTTGGAACACTTCGGCTACCAAAGACATTTTAAATATCTGAAAACATCGAAAATCCTTTGTCCGCCGATGCATATCCAACACAAAATCGCCGCCATCCTCTCTGCCTACGATGACCTCATAGAAAACAACACCCGCCGCATCAAAATCCTTGAAGACATGGCACAAACCCTCTACCAAGAATGGTTCGTCCACTTCCGATTTCCCGGACATGAGAATGTGCCGATGATAGAATCACCATTGGGACCGATACCGCAAGGATGGAAAATAACGAAAGTAAAGGAAATAGTTAAACGTCTAAAAGCAGGTAAGATATACAGAGAGACTGATGTTAATCAGGCTGGTAGAATTATTGTAGTTGATCAGTCTCGCGCTGACTTTTTAGGTTTTCATGATAACCAGCCAGATCACATTGCTTCACCAAAAGCCCCAATTATCGTTTTTGGCGATCATACCTGCAAAATGCAATTGATGGTTACCTCCTTTTCTCTTGGACCCAATGTAATTCCTTTTACTGCCAAAGATGCTACTTCAATTGGTTATTTGTTTTTTCAGGTTTCTAATCTTGTTGAAACTATGGAATACAAACGACATTGGACAGAACTTAACAACAAGGTAGTCGCAGTTGCAAACTCTGAAATAAGCAAACGATTTTCTGATTTTGCAACTTTTATATTTCAACAAACAGAAGTTCTGAAACGAAGAAATCAAAATCTCAGCCAAACCCGTGACCTCCTTCTCCCCAAACTCATCCCCGGCGAGATTGACGTATCCGAACTTGAGATTGACACTATCCAACCTCAGCCGTGCGCTATAGGCGAAAGCGGATCCACTGCCACTGAAAATTAAGTGACTCTAAAAGCAATTGACAAATACAACGCGACGGCGTATAATTTGCAACAAGGCGATTTAGAGGATACTCTACAGAAATGGATACGGCATTGCGTACGTGCAATTGAGGCGGGTACGAAAGACGAATGGCAACAAAAGGAGATGCTCGCGGACTTAGCGATTCTCGATGGGTTAGCTTACGACTCTCAAACCATCCGCGAGGCAATATCGGAGGTCATCGTGCAAGAATCTTCTATCATCCAATACTTCACTGAGAAAGGCATAGAGCAAGGCAAAAAACAGCACGCTGTTGAAGCGATACTCACAGTGCTGGAGGTCCGATTTCAGACCGATGTCGCAGAGAAGCTAAAGCCTTTTCTTGGGGCCATTGACGATCTACAGCGTCTGGATCAGTTACACCGTGTCGCCGCACAAGCATCAGACATTGATGAGTTCACACATGCCCTCTTGAACCTTGAAAACTAAGCTGCACCGAAGGTTTAATCTCGATATAAAGGCGAAACCCTTGTGCTCAATATCAACCCTCAATATCTTGTTGATGACAAAGGCGAAAAAACTGCTGCCCTTTTGTCGATAAAAGAATACCGGCTCCTCATGCAACGCCTTGAAGATTTAGAAGACATGTTAGAGATGGATGCTGCTATCCAAACAGAGACAGATTTTCGAGACTATCGGGACATCCGAGCTGACTTGATAAAAGACTGATAAACAGAGGTAAAACCCATGTCCGAACAAAAAGCATTCTTAGAGAAGGTACATATCAAAAACTTTCTAAGCTTGCGGAATGTTATACTTCCGCTCAAACCTCTGACAGTCCTTGTCGGTCCCAACGCGAGCGGGAAATCTAATGTCTTGAGGTCCTTACGCCTTCTTAATACAGTTGCGAGGAGAACCCCTTTGCCAACTGAATTCATTCAGGAAAGGCTTTGGGCAGGTGTGTCAAACCACATCACCTTCCGATTACGAACCGAAGTTGAAGGATCCCGAATTGTCTACGATTTGGTGCTTAAAACTGATACCGATAAACTTTTGCTTGACGAAGAATTATCAGTTGACGAGTTAAAGATTACATCAATTTTGAACCAGAAATATGAAGTATGGGTTGAGGATGAGAAGAATAAAACAACAGACACATCAGGAAAAATTACTTTGAATCCCTTTGGTGTTGATGGGGAAAAATCTTCTATTAGCGATAATGTTTTAAGAGAGTTTATTAAAGCTTGGGAATTTTACGATTTTCAACCAGGACGTATGCGAGATCGTCCACGGGGGTTAGATCCGGAAGATTTACGAGCGTCTTCACCACCTAATAAACAAATTTCAATTTTATCACTGAGTTCTGATCAGATGACTGAGATATCCAACACTAGGTTTCATATGGGGTTACGGGAGGTACTTTCATCTTGGTACAAGAGTGATCGAGAGCGTTTTGACAGTGTGAGTGACTCTCTTGCTGCTTCTGTAAATTTTAAGATAGGCTTTAACGAAATTGATGGAAGGAACCAACTTTGTCTTTTAGAAGGACATAGGAATCCGATATCCTTGCAGAAAGCGTCTGAAGGCACATTGCGTCTCATCGTATATTATACCTTGCTTCACCAGAACGAATTACCCCCGCTTATTACCATTGAAGAACCGGAGCGCAATTTGCATCCTGGAGCGTTGATGGACGTTGCAAATGTCCTTGAGCAGCTGGCTAAAAGGACACAAATCATTATCACAACCCATAGTTCACAACTCCTTGATGCCTTTAGTTGTAATAGTTTATCGGATTCACTTGGTGTTTTACTCTTACGCAACCGACCCGGACTTGGTACAGAAGTCCTCAACATTGAGGAAATCCGAGATAAGCGTGAAGCACTTGCCGGTTGGATGACGGATTTCGGAATCGGCAGTGCCGTTTTCGACAGTGGGCTGCTACAAGACCTTATGGAGGAGCCATTATGCTAAGCGTGAGAGTTTGGAATTTGCAATCGGATCATGATGCTAAAGCAGTCAAGTTTTTGGAAAATGAATTTTTGAGATTTAGGCAGCTTGAATATTTTGCTATCCGAACAACGGCAAAAAGTGCACTCCGTAAGTGTCATAGAAAAGGAACACCTATAACGGACAGTCTCAGGAAGGCGATCCAACACTACCTCAAGCAAGACGATTATATTATTTTCGTCATTGACTCCGACCAACGAGGACAATTAGAATCAAAATCGCTTGTTGAGCAAATCAGGCGTGTCGTCAAAGATGGAGATTTTTCTGATAAAGTCTTTTTCGCACCGGATATTCAAGAATGTGATGACTCTATATCAACACAGTGGCAGAGCATCGTTTCGCGTTTCCATACCGAAGTTGAAAGTGATCGCAAACGGTTTCGGGAAGAATGGGATAGGACCGTAGCACACTTCCACAATGCCTTTGCCGATATTCCAGAGGAGGAAGTGATACGTCATTTTGAGGAAGCACTCGCAGAGGTGAGGCGTGAACGAGCATGAACAACGATGGCGCGTTTACCGAGCAACATTTGACACCAACATCTTTGTCCGTTCATTGATTCAGAAGGAGAATCTTGCTAATCATCTGATTTCGCTTTGGCTTGAGGGTCGATTCGTTCTTGTGCTATCGCAGGCTATTGTTGATGAAGTTCGGGGCGTTTTATTACGTCCCGCTCTTATGCGAGAACTTCAGTATACACGCACAGAAGCCATGCGTCTCATCAACCTTTTGCCCCAAGCAAGCATTGTTGAGGTTACCTCATCGGCTGAATTATGTCGCGACCCCAAGGATGATACGTTCGTTGATTGTGCTGTCTCAGGACGCGTCCAATTTTTGGTGTCGTATGACAAGGATCTCGTAGATGATGCAAGACTCAAACGGGCTCTGTTTGAATTTGGTGTTGCGGTTATTGATCCACCGAATTTCTTAGAGGAAATCCGAGAAGCAGAAATCAACCAGTCCAACTTAAACTGACATCTCCAAAAGTGAGAGTTTTCTCTTTTCTTTCCCTCCGTTTTCCCTGCTGACAAAATTTCTAACCTTGCTGTTCTCACATTTGACAAAAACGTTATTTCACGATAAAGTACATATCAATAACACAAAAAGCCTATTATGAGAAGGATGCACCTTATGGAACTTGCAAACGTCTTTGAATTTATCAACCCAGAAACGATTCGGATTAAAGGCACCCGTGTCGGTATTGAAATTGTGATTGAAGAATTTCTTGGCGGCGCGAACCCAAAGGAAATTCAGCGACACTATCCACACCTGACACTAAAGCAAATCTATGCGACAATTGCCTACTATCTATTAAATAAAGAGGTGATTGATGCCTATATTGAAGCCGGTCACAAACGAGTAGAAGCTGCGTATGAAGCACAGCGTAAAAACCCGTCTCCGAGTGTTAAACGCCTTATGGAAATAAATTCTTAAAGGGGTAGATCGTAATGATTCAAATTTCTGAACCGATAACGCTTGAAAAATTGTTGCCATTGATACAAAAGCTGCCTAAAACTGAGCGCGAGCAACTCCGTAAATCCCTTGAAGAGGAATCACAATTGGATGCCGCAATTCTGCTTTATCAAGAAGGCGAAGTGACGCTTGGCAGAGCTGCCGAGTTAGCAGGGATCCATCGTTTCGAGTTTGAAGAGGCTTTGGCAGCAAGAGGTATCTGGAAAATCGTTGAAGTTGATTCGGCAGAAGCGTCGAAAGCGCGGATTTCGCACATCAAACGTCTTCACAAATCAAAAGATAAGACAGAAGGGCAGTAACCTTGATCTTTGTGGATACCGATGTGCTTTCAATTTTCGCCAAAATTGAGCGTTTGCCATTGCTATTTGCGGTTTTTGGCCAGGAGACGCTTAATATTGCCAATGCTGTAGAAAATGAAGTCAAAACAGGGATCTCAAAAGGATTCCATTTTTCTAACGACATCATCGTATTGCAAATGCAAGGACGGATTCGCACATATCATACAACCCCCGCGGATCAGGAGTTTATGAGTTCCTTACCGCAAACGCTTGGTGAAGGGGAACGCGAATCTATAGCACTCTGTAAACGGTTTACCACGACTTTTGCAAGCAACGAAAAACGAGTGATGCACCACTGCCAAACAAACCGGATTCATTGCATCAACTTAGTTGATATTTTGCGACTACTCTGGGAGTTACAAATTTTAACCCAAACGGATGTGAAGAAAGTTATAACCGAGATTGAGACAAAAGATCGCCTCAAATTCCGAACAACCGACCCAATTTTCAAATGAACCCATACAGCGAAGATGAACTCATAGAACAACCAGCCATCAATCTACTCGAAGAGATGGGATGGGAGACGCTAAACTGCTACAGCGAATTTGAGCAAACGGGACGGAGCCCGCTCGGTAGGCAAACCAAATCCGAAGTTGTCCTAACCGCTCGGCTGCAATCCGCATTAAAACACCTCAACCCCGATGCAACTGAAGACGCTATTACTAAGGCACTTGAGGAACTCACCCACTCCCGCGCTCTTTTAAGTCCTGCCGAAGCCAACCGAGAAATCTACACCCTCCTGAAAGACGGCGTAAAAGTTACCCTCAGTGATCCAAACGCTGAAGTTGAGACTATTGAAGTACTTCAAGTAATCGACTGGAATAACCCACAGAATAACGATTTTTTCGCCGCATCGCAATTCTGGATTACTGGGGACATGTATACGAAACGTCCCGATCTCATCTGCTTCGTTAATGGAATCCCTTTAGTCCTGATGGAGTTCAAACGGATTGACGTAAACCTCCACGCTGCCTACAACGACAACCTCCGAGATTACAAAAATACCATCCCATCCCTCTTTTGGTACAACGCCTTCATAGTCCTCTCTAACGGCACAGACAGCAAAGTCGGAAGTCTTACTGCTGATTGGGAACACTTTGCCGAATGGAAACGTATTCACAGCGAAGATGAACCACCTAAAGTTTCTTTGAAGACAATCCTGCACGCACTTTGTACACCCGAACGATTACTTGATGTCGTCGAGAACTTTATCCTATTTATAGAAGCACAAGGCGGGTTAATCAAAATTCTCGCCAAGAACCATCAATACCTCGGTGTCAACAACACGATTGAATCACTGAAACAGATTGAGGAGAATCAAGGCAAACTGGGTGTCTTTTGGCATACACAGGGCAGCGGGAAAAGCATCTCAATGCTCTTCTTTGCACAGAAAGTCCTTAGAAAGATACCCGGGAACTGGACGTTCGTTGTCGTTACCGATCGCAAGGAATTGGATAACCAAATCTATAAGACCTTCGCCAGCACAAGTGGTGTCCTGACACAGCAAGAGGTGCATGCAGAAGATATAAGGCATCTCCGTCAACTCCTCAGCGAAGACCATCGCTATATCTTTACCCTCATTCACAAATTCCAGACGCAAGGTGGCGAGATACACCCTGTTCTCTCGGAAAGGTCAGACATCATCGTCATCACCGATGAGGCACACCGCAGTCAATACGATACACTCGCTTTGAACATGCGCACCGCACTCCCCAACGCCGCGTTCATCGCATTTACCGGCACGCCGCTCATGGCTGGTGAAGAAAAGACAAAATCTGTTTTTGGCGACTATGTGAGTGTTTACGACTTCAACCAGTCTATCGTAGATGGTGCAACCGTGCCACTCTACTATGAAAACCGTGTGCCAACCCTACACCTGATAAATGAAGACTTCAACAGAAACATCGAACAGATTCTTGAGGATGCCGAGTTGGATGAGGCACAAGAGGTAAAGCTTGAACACGAGTTTGCCAGAGAGTATCACCTCATTACACGAGATGAGCGATTAGAAACCATCGCTGAAGATATCGTTGAGCACTTTATAGGCAGAGGGTATCAAGGTAAAGCCATGGTCATCTCAATCGACAAAGTCACCGCTGTCAAGATGTTCGACAAGGTTCAGAAACATTGGAAGCGGTACATTGTGGGTCTGCAATCAAAGATAACCACACAGACCGGTAGCGAGCGGATCTTCTTAGAAGAAAGGATTCGCTACATGAAAGAAACTGATATGGCAGTTGTAGTTTCTCCGGGACAAAATGAGATTGATGATCTCAGACAAAAAGGCGTTGACATCAGACCTCACCGTTCTCGTATGAACACTGAGGATTTAGAAACCCAATTCAAAGACCCAGAGAACCCCTTCCGAATTGTCTTCCTCTGTGCGATGTGGATCACAGGTTTTGACGTGCCTTCCTGTTCCACTATCTATCTCGACAAACCACAGCGAAACCATACCTTAATGCAGACCATTGCCAGAGCCAACCGCGTCTTCGGCGGAAAAAATAACGGCTTAATTGTTGACTACATCGGGGTCTTCCGTTATCTTGAAAAAGCATTGGCAATTTATGCTACCGGTGCCGATGCGGAAGGCAAGAAACCGATTGCCGATAAGTCAGAACTTGTCCAAAAACTCAGAGAAGCGATCGCCGAAATCTCCGAATTCTGCCGAGGTCTCGGTGTTGATTTAGCGAACATCGAAACAGGTGACGCTTTTCAAAACATCAGCCGAATCAATGATGCAATGGAACGCATCTTGATTAATGATGAGACCAAAAAGAACTATCTACAACACACGACCCATGTCACGAAACTATACAAAGCAATCCTACCCGACCCCAATGCACACGAGTTCACTAAAACCTATGCGTTTATCCATATCGTCGCACAGAAGATCAGAAATTTGACGATGCCCGCTGACATCTCCGGTGTTATGACGGAGGTCGAAGACCTACTTGACCGATCTATCGCACCCGAAGGGTATCTCATTCAAACACAACCTGATAACTATGATACCGGAGGGATAGATTTGAGCCAAATTGACTTTGAGCAGTTAGGCGAACGATTCAATACAGAACACAAACGCATCGAGGCGGAGAGGCTCAGAGGCGCGATCAACGGCAAACTCGCCGCGATGATTCGCCTCAACAGAAGCCGGATGGATTATCAACAGAAATTTGAGCAGATGATCGCAGAATACAACGCAGGCACGATTGGTGTCGAGGATTACTTCGAGCAACTCTTTAACTTCGTTAGTGAACTCCATCAAGAAGATCAACGCGCCAGTACCGAAGAATTCTCTGAAGAAGAATTGGCGGTATTTGATCTTCTGACGCAACGCGAGTCGCGGCTAACCCTCGCTGAACGGGATGAGGTAAAGACGACTGTGCGAAAATTGCTTGAAACGCTCAAGCAAGAGAAATTGGTGTTGGATTGGCGGAAACAGGCGCAGGCACAAGCGCAAGTAAGGCTTGCTATCGGCGAAGTGCTTGATGATGAGTTACCCGGGCGTTACACAGAGGAGCTGTTCAATCAAAAATTTGAGGCGGTTTGTCAGCATATCTACGAATCTTACTATGGTGAAGGAAAAAGCATTTACACTGAAAATTAGAAATTAGGTAAGGATAGTTCATTATTCGCTGGGTTTTTGTACCGCAAACTGTTAGTTTGCAGGCTGCCAGACGCAACCTAACAGAGAACACCACGCAAAGGACACAATCTAACAGATTATGCTACAAAGGGACTTCCATCGTGCGACTCTTGTGCACCGAGGTATTAACTGCTATTGTTGTAGTTGCAACGATTTATGAACCACCCTCAATTAGATTAATTTATTCCATCAAAAATTAAAGGCGCAGTTTCAAACCGCGCCTACCTATACTGAAAAACTTCGATTGTTATCCAATCTCGCTAATCTCAATCAAACGATCATCCAAAGACAGGTCCGGACGCGGTAAGTCACCGAACAGCGGACGGAAATACCCCGCCCCCGCCGGAGACATCTGATACCGATCAGCATCGTAAAACCTTAAATCCAAACTTCTCCGAACAACGTGACCGGTTGCATCTCGCTTTAATACCTGTTCCAAAGGGAGCAGCGTCGGTTCAATACCGGCATCCGTTCGCGTAATAGTCGCCACACCGTTGAACATGCCTGCTGAGAGTGCCTGCACCGCGAGTGCCCCCGCTTTCATAGCCGTGTCTCTATCTAACGGGATCGGGCTGCCACATCTCTGAAGATACCCAAGTATCAGAGCGCGGAACGCCGAACTCGAAATTTCAGGGAGGTGTCTCTTCATCGCTTCAACGATAATCTCTGAGCATCCGCCGGGTTTTGTATGTCCAAAGGCATCGAGTTCTGCCTGCGAGGTGATCATCAATTCCCCCGTATCATTCCGAATCCCTTCCGAAACAACAACGATGACATTACCTTGTTGAGCGTGTTTCTCGCGAATCGCTTCTGCCAGCTTATCGGGTTGGTACGGCACCTCTGGAACAACGATAAGGTCGGCTTGTCCGTAGGCGGCAGACAAGGTCAACCAGCCAGCATCCCTTCCCATCGCTTCCACAATGATGACCCGATCGTGTGAATACGTAGTGGTGCGTAAGTCTCGGACAGCGTTGATAATGCTATTCGCAGATGAAGGGAAACCGGGGCAGAAGTAGTTCACCATCTTAGAGTAGTCAATGGCATCCCCCTCTGGTGGGTTGACCCCTACATCGTTATCAATCGTCTTTGTAACGAACGTGGTTGTAAACTGCTCCGACAGCGCAGTACCAACCGTCAAGGTATCGTCACCACCGATCGGAATGAGACCGCTAATATCCAGCTTCTTCAGATTGTCTACTGCTTCGTCTAACTTATTGTCTTTAATCAGGTTCGTGCGTGAACTCTTTAATAGTGTCCCGCCTCGGTTTTCATCAATCAGGTCGGGTGTCAGCGTAAAATAGCGTCCACCTTTCAGAACGCCCCGCCACCCTTCCATGAATCCGACCAACTCAAAACCGAGTTCCTCGGCTTTCAACGCGATGCCTTTAAGGGTAGCGTTGAGCGCGCTCGTATCGCCACCCCCCGTTAAAACACCGATCTTTTTTCGCATATTAAACTCCTTTATTATTTACCTTATTTCGTTATCGATTGCCATAGGCAGTAGGAGCGACCTCGCAATTTCTCTATGAAATAATGACTACTTAACGACTTCCAGAACAACCGGCTTATCCAAAGCGAGTGCTTTTTCAAACATCGGCTTAAAATCGTTCGGATCTTCAACCCGTAATCCGACTGCACCGAAGGATTCAGCAAACTGCACAAAGTCAGGGTTAACCAACTCGACACCGATACGTTTGCCGAACCGTCGCAGCTGACCCCGCTCAATTGAGGTGTATTGATTGTCGTTCATCACGAGTGTCACAACAGGTAGGTCGTACATTACTGCTGTTGCGAGGTCAGGACTCGTCATTAAGAAGCCGCCATCACCACTGAGAGCAACAACTTTCCTGTCTGGATAAGCGACCTGCGCACCGATGGCACCTGTTAATCCGATGCCCATCGCTACGGATATACCAGAGAAGATGAAGGTCCCCGCGTGATAACACGGAAAGTGAGGCAGTGCCCCGTATCCAGTGATGTTAACATCAACCGATAAGATCGCATCGCGAGGCATCACATCGCGCATCTCTTTGAGAATCTGAGGCGGCTCAATTGCGGTGAATCGACGGTGCAATTCGCCTAAGCTTTCACCCCAACCACCTGTTCGTTTCTCGTCGCGCAGGACATCATTCAACTGGCACAAAACTAATTTCGGGTTCGCTCCGATGCCAACGGTAGCTGGGTACTCCTTGTGAATCTCGTCTACATCGGCTTCAATGTGCAATAGAGGTTGTGGGATATTGAGACTCCAGTTGCCGGTATCACGATAAGTAAACCGGGTCCCGATTGCGACTATCAGGTCGGATGCCTGCATCGCTGCCTGAGCGACGCTATCCCGGAATATACCGATCGCGTGCGGTGAATCTTCAGGGACTGACCCTTTACCCATACTCGTCATTGCTATTGGGGCATCAAGAAGTTGCGCGAATTCAAGGAGTTCTTTGGTGGCGCGCGTATGGTTGATGCCGCCGCCAGAAATAATCAGCGGACGTTCAGCATTACTGAGCAGTGCCAAAGCTGCATCAAGGTCTTGAGGTCCCGCTGTCGTCTGAATACCATTATTTTGTCGAGGGATGGGCAAGTTGGCTTCTGCATCCAGTGCATCTTTCGCAAGTTCAATCAGCACAGGTCCCGGTCTCCCTGAACGGAGCGCGCGAAAACTCCGGTTGACCGCTCCTGGGATTTGATCGACGCGATGTACAATCTCCAGATGCTTCGTCATTGTCGTGAAGGCAGCTCGCTGGTCTAATCCGTGAAAACTCTTCCTCGGATCCTGCTGTGCTAAATAAGACGGATTCTGTCCGGTAATCCAAAGTACCGGTGAAGACGCGGTATTCGCTTCACCGATGCCGACGGAGGCATTATTTGAACCAGGACCCGGCACAGTCATACAAACACCGACATCGCCAGTAGCACGCGCGTAGCCATCTGCCATAAACGCTGTACCGCCTTCATGCCGTGTGACATAGTGCCGAATACTATCTTGGTTGTTATATAATGCTTCGTAAACGGTGTCCAAGTGGTTACCCGGTAAACCAAAAATGTCTTTAACGCCTTGCGCCTTCAAACATTCAACAAAAATATCGCCACCTGTCATAGCTGCTCCTTTCTGATTAACGATGGTCAGGACTTACGCAAAATTGAGGCGCGTCCCCTGAACCGCTGGCGAGGTTTTAAACCTCGCCAGCAAATATACCGGATCTGCGTAAGTCCTAGATGGTATTAAGCGCCTTGTCTCAACTCCCAATTTTATGATACTACAAAAAGTCGCCCCTGTTTAGATGTGAATACACTATTTAGATACGTCTTCCCATCTGCGTGCCAAAATGCAACGTTTTCTTTTCTCGATTGGAACAGATCAAACTCCACCACATACGATGTCTTCCGACGTATCTCAATTAAAGTGTCCATCGGTTCACTGC
>JAKZUG010000352.1:0-7774 GCA_047516705.1 Candidatus Poribacteria bacterium
CGCCATATCTGTGTCGGCTTCAGTATCTGCTGTGTTATAGATATCGGACGCTCCGGTAGGTTCAGGTCTTTCGCGCCCATGATGGATGAGTTCTTTTCGTCTCGCGTTCGTGAGGCTAACACAGATACGCGGACGGATGAATGTCCCGAAACTTGCACGGCTTTCATGTGCTGGATCAAAGGCGGGACCTTTTTCGAGGAGCGTGATAGCGGCGATCTGTAGGAAATCGTCTCGGAAATATGGGAGTGTCGGTGCGACGTACGCCATACAGTCTGCACATCGATTCAGATCGGGGAGTAGGCGTTTGATGTTTTCATTATCAGGGTAGAAAGTGCCGTTGTGTTTGAAAGGCGGGCAATTTGTTCCCTTGCTTTGGCATCTTAATTTCATGCTCATGTGTTCCTCCTTGAGACAGATAAACTGCCTTGTAGCCATCTGGTGAGAGATATATTCTTAAAGACCATTTTCTTTAGCCGTTTTCGTGCAAAATATGACAAAAAGTGAAAAATTGTTATGAACTATTGACTACTTTTCGACTTTTATCTCCGCCCACTGCTTAGCCTGTTTTCCTTTGAGAGAGACAGGGAGGGCACCAGACACCCAATGCGGGTCGAACTCTTTATGGGGCGTGTCTGTGATTTGTGTAATCTTTCCACTGGAATTATGATACCGATAGATGTCGTAATTGCGGAGGTTTGTGAGATTTTGCAGCCCGTTTTCCTCAGCGGAGAAAAGGATCTCAGTGCCGTTGCCTGCCCAATGTGCGGAGTGGATGCGCCAATCTTTTGGGATATTGAGTTGCTTGGGGTTTCTGCCGTGCTTGTCAACGATGATCAGGTGATTGGCGAGTCTCACGACGCGTGCGGGTTCAAATCTGAGATGTGCTTCATAATACATGACGTGTTGTCCGTTGGGCGACCAGCGGGGTGAGTATTTTGAAATGACGACATCACCGTTGAGGTGGGGTTGTGGACCGTTGAGGAAAGGACGGGTTTTCTTGCCGTTTACATCTGTGATGTAGATGTGTCGTCCGCCGCCTGTGAGGATCTGCTCGTGGACGATATGCTGCCCATCGGGTGACCAGTTCGGGGCGGATGCGTAAGCCTCACCTGCCTCGTTTTTCGTGAGTTGTCTGATCGTCCGACTGGTGATCTCCATGATATGGATCTCTCTGTTTCCACTTCTGCTGCTCGAAAAGGCGATGTGTTGTCCGTCTGGGGACCAGGTAGGGCGTCCATCATTTTTCGGGTGAAAGGTGAGGCGGCGTTCATTGCTGCCATCTGCGTCCATGATGAAGATATCGAGTTGTTGGCCTCCTCCCCCCAGATCTCGTCTAAAAAGGATGTGTTTGCGATCCGGGGACAAGAGCGGATTGTACTCCGAGATTAGTGTGTTTGTGAGTTGTCGGACGCGACTGCCATCATCGTTCATGACATAAATATCGCTTCGCCCGGTGGGACTGGCTCTGAAGACGATGGTTGCTGTCACAATGTTCGGTAATGTTAGTATTGCCATTGATAATAAGAGAGCGGTAACAAGGCATCGTGTGTACATTGACTTCATGGTTTCACTCCTAAGGTGCCTTGTAAGGACGACACGGGGTGCCGCCCTTATAAGGCGGATGAAAGTAGGACTATTAGTCCTCAATAATCTCAAACTCCGAGCTTTCGTCTGCCTGGACGTTTAGACTACCGCCTTGTCTGGAAGCTCTGATAGCCGTGTATGCCTTGATGATATACTCACCTTCAGGTTGTCCGCCACAGTTTACGCCCTGCGAACCACTTTGGGTTTTATATCCAGGGTTTGCTGCGACAGTGCTCGGCTCGTCAGTGGTGCTTCTGTCGACATTCCTTGTGAGGGTGATTTGACCATTTTGGTTTCTGGCAAGAATCTCTTGAACAACGTGTTGGAACTCGTAATTGTAGGAGATATCGTCGCCAGTATAGTTGAAGATTTCAAGCGAGTGGCAGCTTGAAGTCTGTTGGTTATCGGGGTTGTAACTTAAGGAGCTAACTTCAACATTTCCCCAAAGACCTGACAAAGTCCCGGAACCGCTGTCACCATTTGATGCCCCAAGGCAATTTTGGGAGATAGTAACGAAGATACCGACTGCCAGTAAACTCGTAATGATAATCATCAGTCTGAATGCGGTTCTCATTTTAATTTCTCCTTGCTCTGGCTCCGTTCAAAGGAGCCAGATGTTACGAATGGATAAAAATCAAATTCATCAAGTCTCTCAGCTGAGACTTGCTTAACCTGTTATTGTATGTATATACCTGAAAAGGAGAAAGTTTAGGGTGCATTCGCATTTTTTTGTATTTTTTTTCAAATGATGTGCTTAAAGACCGAGTTTTTTGTTGGCATTCGTGCGTCATAAGACAAAAAATGGAAACTGGTTTATGGTAATATGCAAATTGTATGCCATTGACAATTCAGCAGGAAATCGGCGAATTTTGACGCATACCTGATATAATTTGTGCTGCACTGTTCATTTATTGAACGTTTTTGTGGTAAATTCTACAATTATAGTAAAATCTACAATTACTTGGACATTATGGATAGGCGGGGTTAGAAACCCCGCCAGCGAAGGAAGGGGTTGTTGTTCCCTAAAGTGTCAACATATTTTTCGATTTTACTATAACGTGCGTTTGACATAAGCGTATAGACACATTCTCAGACAGACGGCGTTGGATTGTTGGGTTTCGCTATGCCTATTTCCATGAATGTGTTATTGAAAAGTAGGGTTTTCTTGGTAGACTGGCGGGTTTTGGGTGATTTCCCGCTCTACCCAACCTACGGGGACCCTTCAATTTTTATTATTGAACTCACGTTACAATTACCGATACACCAAAAACGGGGGGAAATAAAAAGGCGATTGCGCGTCAGCTATACTGCTGGGTCGAGCAATCGCCTTTGTGTTGCTTACGGAGTGCGATGCGATGGTTAGCATCTGCGGTTTCAGATAGGGATCAATGATGGGTAAGTGAACTTTGTGGTGGTTCGGCGTGTTCTACGTCCGACACACCGGCAATCGATAATTCGCTGGTTCCGAAAGTTGGCGAGGTTTCAAACCTCGCCAGCGAATCTTCGTAAGAAAAAGGAACTCACTCAAACTGCTGCCGACTCTGATGGCACGCTTTACCTTTCCCACGAACCACGTCCTCCTGCTGCCATATATCAACGGTACGACAGATAGCGTCGCTTTCACCGAGACGTTGTTGCATCTCGGATTTCGTAAGCCAGTCATAGCCACCGTTTGCGAGCCTATCAAGGTCAAGGTCGTCATCGGAAAAGCCGTAGATGCGGCAGATACTGTCCTCCGCCTCAATATCTTCGATGTAGGACATCCACGGCACCTCTAAACCGAGTCGTGTTTCGGTGAGTTCTTGAAGTGATCCGATTCGTGCGCCGACATCCCAACCGACAAGTTTCTCCTCTTCCCAACCTTCACCACCCGGCAACTTCCCACATGCCGTATCCGCGTCGCGGTGCAGCAAGAATTTCGGTTCCTGCGTTGATGAATCTTCAATGAGGAGGCGGGTCGTCGCAATTGGCTTGTCGAAACAGACCGGTATGAGACGTTTGCCGTCGTCACTTAAGGCATCCAAGGTGGTCGGATTGTAAGGATAATATCCTGCTGCGGGTGGTGCGTTCACTGCGCAATACTTATTGAAAATACCACATCGGTCCTCAGTCGTGGTACCTGCAGATGCTTTGTGCCAGACATGCTCATTGACCACAAGCAAGTCGCCCGCCTTGAGTTCTGGGTCGATGAAGGGTGGCAGCTGCTCGGCATCGGGACGGGTGAGATCCAGAATATGTGCGTCTGGGTCAATCACCTGCGTCAGTTTATGCGACTTGGGTGCTACAAGGAAGGGACCGTATGCCGCATCGAAATCGGTCAGTGGAATAATCGCAAACACCCAATTCATCGATGAACCGACGGGTCGCCAGCGTTTATAGTCGCAATGCGCACCTGCACCCTTATCGCCCGGTGTCCGTAGATATGCAACGTAGGCAGTAAGATGCGCCGGTTGTCCAAGCACAGATTCCACAGTACTAATAACCGTCGGGTGTTCAGCAATAGCAGTGAGTCCGGGTTCAGCAAGTCTATTGCCACTGACGGTGTATTTCGCCGGTTGAGGATACTTAAGCGTTGATGGATAGGCATCCCGTATCACCTGTTGCTGAACGACGCGCCGAAGTTCATCCGTTTCTTTCGCGGATAGGACATTGCGAACGATTAGATAACCGTCCTCATGGTAATCTGTGATTTGCTGTTCGGTGAGAGATGGTGTTATCGTCATAGTCATAATATAAACTCCTTTCAAGGCTAACAGCACAATTCACTGTACGCTCGGACGGGAAACAAATTACTTCACTTTAATGACAACAAGCGTTATATCATCCGCCTGTGGTTCTCCGTCTGCCCATGACGTGCTCGCTTTGAAGATATGGTCAATAATCGCTTTTGGAGATTGATCTGCGACCTCTTCAAACAGTTCTTTGGTTTTTGGATAGTCTAACATTTCGTTTTCAGGGTTCAACATCTCCGGTAGTCCATCACTCATGAGAAAGACAGTATCACCGCTCTGGAGATCGGACGATGCCTCTTGTCGCTCGGCACCAATAAATCCACCCAACGGCATCCCCTCAAGGAGTATCTCCTCAACGAGGTTTTCCTCTGCTCGATAGATAAGTGCTGGTGGCATGCCAGCAGCTGCAAGCGTCAGCCTGTTATCGTTGAATGTGACGAGCATCATCGCCATGTACAGTCGTTTGAGATTCATACTCTTAATGCCTTGTGAGATCCGTTCAAGCGTTTCCAAGTTCCCCGCCTCCGGTGCCGAGGTCTTGAAAAGGCTTTTGACAGCGGAAACGACAAGTCCAGCGTTCATACCGTGCCCTGTCGCGTCCCCAATTGCGATGGTGAGCCGTCCGTCCTCTGTGAGATTGAAGTCATAGTAGTCGCCACCGACCTCCGTCGCCGGTCGCATCTCAAAAGCGATATCAAGGTTAGGTAATTGCGGTGCGGCTTGTGGTAACATTGACATTTGGAGTTTACTTGCTTCTTCCAACTCCTCTGTTTTGCGAGTATTTTCAACTTCCAAAAGCTGACGCTCAAGCTCCTCCGTTTCGAGTTTTCGGCTCGTTCGTGAGAAGTTGCGAGCGAGATAAACCGACATCGAAAAAAGCGGTGCCAGGAGTATAGAGAGGACACCAGGTTGCCAGTTAATTGTGTATCCTGCTTGTGAGACGAGATCCCCAAGTACGAACGTCAAGATGAAAGGTGAGAGTGAGCCGAGTCCAAAAATCCATGCGCCATTTTTTTTCTTAAAGATGGCAACGATAATCACTCGCGCCATCTCTAAAAACGTGAGGAAGGTAAATAGCAATAGGAGTACAATCGCTATCCCTGGGCTGAAGCGAAACGTGTACCCAAAAGACCATCCCCAGTGAGAGTCAAGTCTAGTACACTGGAGTCTGACGACGGAGTACCGAGGCTAAAAAGGCATCCACAGGCAATCACAATCCATCCAATAAGAAAGAACCAAGACAGTTTTGGCAACTTCGGATAAAAGAGCGTGTAGAGAAATAGCATTCCCGACAAAAACATCAGCGTATAAACACAGACGAATAGCTGAATTAGATACTGAAGTTGTGCAGCACTTGTTGCTAACATTATAAATTGGAAGGTTAGAAAAACAAGAGCACCGATGCTCCCCGTTGAGATCGCAAAATAGAGGTTTTCCCGCGCCTGTGGATAAAAAATAAATAGCAATAAGTGCTGCAGCATCAGGAAAACGGAAATCGCTGTCCATACCATCTGCAACGTGGTGCCGTGGCGAACACCGTTGACACGTACCTCAATGCTATCATTGAGCGGTGCAAGCCTAAGACTGAAACCGAGCATGGGGGTCAACTGATAAGGCGAAAAGTTGGAATACCGAATTGCAATGAGATGGTCGGTTTTACCCGAAAACGAAATTACCTGTGGATCTCGCTTCCAATACGGCTTCTCTTCTCCTTTCCGCGTTCCGACTGTGCCGAATTTATAAATCAACTCCCCGTCGAGATAGATTTCAGATGCGCCCGCTTGAAACAGCACATGGAGTGCCAACGGCATATTCCAAAGCCGTTCATCAGGAACGGACAGACGCAGTCTGAACCAACCGATGCCCTCCCAGCCACTTTCAGGTAATTCCGGTCTAAACATCAGCGTGTTAGTAGATTCCCACCCGGTATCGTCAAAAGTGGGATTCGCCCATTCTGGATCATCGCCCGGATGATACTTCCAAGTTCTGAGCAAAGCTCCACCTTGATCTATATCATCTAACGTCAGGACGCGTATGCCAGTGACCGGCACAGGCTCACCATCTTGCGCAGGTGTTTGGCAGATGAATCCGAATATTGTTAAAATGAGATGGAATAGTAGAACCAACTTATGTTTCATTTTAAAAACTGTCCGCCCTCACTTCTCACAGCAAGTTTTGGCTTTCAAGTTGCACCAAAAGGGGATGTTCCAAAACGGAGGCGACTTCTGTCCAAGCCTCCCGGCTATCCTCACGCGAAAGATCTGGGGTGAATCCGAAATCGAGATAGAGTTTGATTGCAGGCATTCGTCCGGTTGACGTGTCGAGAAAACAGCGTTGGTGTGACTGTTTCAGGCGTGTCATCGCTATAGACATCATCGGCTTGGACAGTCCACGTCTCTGATAGTCCGGATGAATTGCGACCCAGTGGATCTGTCCCCAAGCTTTGTCATCCATATCTGGTTGCCACCACGCTGTGATTGTCCCAATCTCCTCGCCTGTGTCCGTGGTAAGGAAAAAACTCCGGTCTTCCATTGCCAAAAGATCCCGTTTGAACTCGCGGGCAAATAGGCCATCGTCGATGTCAATGTAGGGTTCCGCCGCTTTCTGAATCCGCGTCCAGATATGCCCTTCATTAGGACGGTAATTCCGGATGGCAAACCCTTCTGGAATTGGGAATTGTAGGATATTTTCCATGTGCTCACGGATCATTCTAACACTGTAGTTTTTCATGATTGGTGTGGTATGTGGAAGAACACGATCAGATGCTTATTTCTCGTTTATGTTAATATAGCAAATCCGGCATAGGAATGGCAAGGATATTTTATAGTTGTTAGTTTTCAGTTGTCAGTAGGCGAGGTTAGAAACCTCGCCAGCAAAGAGGTAGGGGAACAGATAAGGTTAGCAACTTCGCTAGCGAAGACGGAATAGATGGAACAGAATTCAGTTGCTTCTTTGAGAGACTGTGTGATATTATTATCTATCATGGAAAAAGCAACAACCCCTATTCCTATTTACACAATAGGCTACGGAAGCCGATCAATAGAGGAGCTCATTGAAGTGCTACAGCAGCACGCGATTGTCTACCTCATTGATGTCCGATCGGCACCCTATTCACGTTATAAACCGGAATTCTCCAAAGCACCGCTTGCTAATGAACTGGAACGGCACAGTATCCGCTACGTGTTCATGGGCGATACACTCGGTGGTAGACCCGACGACGAAACGTGTTATGTCAACGGGAAAGTTGACTACGAAAAGGTCAAAGCCACAGAGTTCTATCAGCGCGGGATTGAACGCCTCCATACCGCTTTTACGCAGCAACAGAGCGTTGTTCTGATGTGCAGCGAAGGGAAACCGGAGGACTGTCACCGATGCAAACTTATCGCTGCGACGCTCACAACCCAGAATATCCCCGTCATTCATATCGATGAAAACGACGATCAAGTGACGCAGGAGCA
>JAKZUG010000353.1:0-6612 GCA_047516705.1 Candidatus Poribacteria bacterium
CAATTACGCTACATTGGCAATCACATCTCTACTCAGATGCCGATATACGTTTGATAACAACAAGCGTTAAATCATCGTACTGTTCTGCCTCTTCAACAAATTTATGAACTTCTTCAACGATGTGCTGAATCACTTCCTCAGCGGTGCATTCGTTTGGAATTTGGGAAACCGATACCTTTAAACGTTCATCTCCGTACATCTCTTCGTCAGAGTTGAGGGCTTCAATCAGACCATCGGAGTGGAAGATAAGCACATCGCCTTCAGCTAAATCAAAAGTGATAGATTCATATTGAACACTTTTCATACTACCGAGAGGCAGGTCACTATTTTCAAGTTCAAAAATTTCAGTCCCTCTTTTGAGAATAGGATAAGGTTGTCCACCGTTGGCGTAGTCAATACATTTCTCGGATTCATTAAGGATTGCCAAGTTGAGTGCGACAAAGTTGGGACCGTACATTCGGGGTACTAACCCTGCATTGAGGCCGGTGAGGATGACATCTGCCCCGGATTTGAACCTTGCAACTTCATGGAGCATTCCGTTGGTGAGCACTGCATTCATCGCCCCGCGTAATCCCTTGCCTGCAGCATCTGCGACAGCAATCGCGGTTTGCCCGTTTGCAACGGTCAAGTACTCGTAAAAATCGCCTCCGACCTGGGTTGCGGGGACCGACAGCCCGGCAATATCAAAACCTTTTGTATCTGGTGATTCTGTAGGGAGTAGCCTCATTTGAATTTTTTGTGCCTCGTCTAACTCAGCACGGATTCGCAGTATTTCTGCCTCCTCCTTTTGCGACATTTCGTTGCGAAGCTGCACGGTGCGCCTCCGGGCGATGAACAATCTGCTGATGAGAGTAAGGACAATACCCATGAACATGAGTGTCGGGAGATATGTTCGCCACTGAGTCCAGAAGGGTGACGGGATGCTAAAGTCAACCACGGCGGGTGGCTGCGTGTAGGGCCAATCTTTGCGGAAAGCCTTGACGATGAAACTGTAGGTGCCCGCTTTGAGTCCGGTATATCGTATGCATAGAATGCCGTTTTGGTTTTGAAATTCCTGATGAACGCCATTATTGTGCGTGGCTTGTTGCGTTGCCAATCCGGATGCAGGAAACCAGTTGTTAGATGGAATGCCGGAAGCACTCGTCGGCAAAAGTGAGAATTCCGCCGCTGAAAGCTTTGTCCATCCAGGACTATCTAACCCGATTATTTTAAATTGATAGGAGAGGTGTTCTCGGAGCGAACTGATACCGCGTACATAGAAGGTGATATGCTTGTTTCCACGTGCGGGTAGGGTAATACTGGGTGAGAGTTCAGTGTAAGTTTTATCAGTCTTGAGGGCAGTTAGGCGATAAAAAGGGAGTCCGCCGCGCGTCGGTGTATATTGTGTAACACCGCCTTCAGTTGCAAACCAAATATCTTTGTCAGAAGATTCATAAATTTTCGAGATGTTGTTATGCGCCAGTCCGTCTTTTGTGGTAAGCGTATCGAAGGTTTCACCATCGTATCGGACGGTGCCGCCGCCCTGTGTTGCGAACCATATACTTCCGTTACTATCCTCGATTACATCGTGCACATTGTCAACAAGAAATCCCTCTTTTCTGGAATTCCGAGAAGTGTTTTTAGTTGTATACGTTGTGAGTTTTTTACCATCGTAGCGAACTGCTCCATGAGATGTTGCGACCCAGAGATCGCCTGCTTGGGAAGTCAAGGACGCGTTTGCTGGTGTGAGTTCAATCTCCTGAGTTGTGATTAACTCCTTGTCAAGATATGTCTTGAGAGCATCTGGAAAGAGGAAAGTGACTTTTCCATACATTTCTTTTGAGTGCTGCCACACGCCGAGTGGGGCAGTATTAGAATTCTCGTTGAGCACAATTGGTTTGGTCGGTTCAGAGACATTCCAGCGTATTAACTTTCCTGTCACGTCGTTGAAAAACCACTTGGTGCCTGATGGTACTTCCAACATCTTCGTTACTTTAATCAGGTAGGGAAGGGTCTCTGGCTCAATATTTATAGACGTTGAGGGTCCAATCTCTCTTGGATAGGACTGCACTTTTCCGTTCTCAAAAAGCACCCATAATTTATCGTTGACATCTGTGTGCAAAGCGTTTATAGGGGATTCAGCATGATCAATTTCCAAACTTGTTTGAAAGGGAATTCTCTGGAAGCGGTTCGTAAACCATAACAATCCTGTCGCGTCTGCTTTGAAGATATGCCCGCCAAAAGCTATCCATCGGTGTTCCCCTTCGGTAACAAATAGATTAGGATTTCTATCAGACAGTCTTCTGATGCGTCCCGCTCTTGGTTTGATAAAGATAGAAACCTGATCGAAGAGCTCGTTTCCGTATCGGAAGAATGTGTATTGTGTAGCATTTTCGCTGTATATCGGTTTGTTGATAAACCAGATGTATCCGTCAACTTCAAATATTTTTATAATATCTGTCCAAAATGCAAAACGCGATCTCCCTCTAACGCTACTACCAATGCTTGTACCATGATTCCGAATTGCAGGTCTCGGGTTAAATACTGTCACGCCGTTATCATGCCCAAACCACAAATCACCGTTAATCGCCTCAAAAATCGTGCGAACTCGGTCAATACCGAGTTCACCACTGGCACGATAAGGTGTTAAATTAAGAGTCTCATCGTATTGGTGTACCTCACCGCTCTCATCAGTAAACCACAGATTTCCCCATGCGTCCTCAATTTTAAGCACCTCTTGCATGTTGCTGGGGGTCTGCAGTTGTGAACCATCCCACCATTTAGTGATGCGACCATCACTAAACCAGAACCGTCCTTTGGTGTCAGTCTGGAATGCGGCTTGCCTGAGAGATCTATACTGCCCAGGATTGCTTTGTCCTGAACCTAAAGGGAGGATCTGGTTAAAGGTTTTTCTATCAAACTTCAGGAGAAGATTATAGCCCCCGAACCAAAGATTTCCGGAGGTATCTTCTGTTACTGCTTCAATGGCACCAGTCGCATTAAGGGCATCGTAACGCGTGAATCCGATATTCGGTTGGATACGCGGTGTTTGGGTCTCCGCTTTATCATTGGCATCTGCCGGACGATCCTCACGAAAACTAAGTACTACCGCGCTTTTTTCCTTTGTGCCTACACTGCCGCCAAGCCAGAGCGTCTCGTCTTCGCTTTCAAAGATAACGTTTATTGTCAATGTTTCTGTTGACAGGTGTGGTGCTTCGCCTTCAATTTCGTTCCGATGTACCTCTGGAAGTTTTTTGAGACCCGAGGTGACATACTTCGTTAGCCACTGATTTTCACTAACCCACACGTCGTCCCGCTTGTCAACAATTAGTAAATTTCCAGTTCCGATCAGTTTGATGGAAGTGCCATCAAAACGGCTGACGGACCCCGTTTCTTCTGAATCATCTCGTGTAAGAAACCAGATGTGTCCCCACTTATCCTCAACGATTTGTCGCGTCCGCCCGAGTAGTGCCCCCGCTTGAACACCAGATGCTGGCATCTTCTCCAAAGTGACCAGTGAAGCCGTGTAAGGCACAAAAGTTTTGCCATCAAAACGGCTGACACCACCCGTATCAGAGCCGAACCAAAGCGCGCCTCGACTGTCCTGAAAAATAACTGGAACTATAGGTCCTATGAGACCGTCAGCAACCGTATAGGTTTCCAACCGCTCGAAAGCTACGGAAGATTCAATAAAAGTGATGGAGAAGGATAAAATTAAGATGAATACGAATTTCATCTAAAATTACGGATTGGAAACCCCTGCCTTTAGGCGGGGGAGGAAAATCCGCCCTCGTCTGTTAGGCTACATCGTTTTTTCTAAAAAAAACGCTTGACATTTTGCCAACACTGTGGTTTAATATATGCATCACGTTGGCAGACATATACAGCGTCACCGCAAGGTGGCGTGTCTGCCTACCCACTGTATAGGGGTTAAAAGCGTGATACGTGATAGTCTTATGAAACAAACTTTTAAATATCGTGCGAATCCGACACGTTTGCAAGAGCAATGGCTTTTTGCGGAGTTGCGACATCAGAAGCAGTTGCAGAACTATATGCTTCAAATGCGTTCGCAGATGTGGGAGTATGGTAGCAAGTCTGTATCGCTGTATGACCAGATCAACCATCTCGCGAAACTCCGTGAATCTAACTCTCACTATTCTGAGCATCCGCAGGATATGCAGGTACAGACAATCAAACGCGTTAACGCGGCACACGCACACTTCCGTCGCCGGTGCCGAGAGGGTTCGGAGAAAAAAGGGTATCCTAACTTTAAGCGTTCCGTCCGTTCGTTGACGTGGAGTTTGCGAAAACACAAAGGCGGTCGTCAGCCCCCGATTCGTGAAACAGGTTCTCGGCAGAACTGACTGAAAGTGCCGAAACTCGGTGAAATCAAAATCCGCCAGCACCGTCCGCTCATCGGAGATCCGAAAGAGGTCACGCTGAAAAAGACGGCGCGGGGCTGGTATTGCTTTATCGTTTGTGAAGTGCCTGACACGCTGAAATGCGTTCCGAAATCCGCTTGTGGTGTGGACGTTGGCACACACGATTTTCTGACGACTTCTGATGGTGAAAAGATACCCAATCCTCGCTTTTATCGCCAAGCCGAATGTAAACTTGTGAAACTTCACCGCGCCCTCTCGCGAAAGAAGTATCGGAGCAGACGGTGGTATAAAGCGAAGGATGCATTGGCGAAGCAAGCCGATATTGTTGCCTGCCAACGCCTTGACTTTCTCGCAAAAACCGTCTATAACCTCTTTCATCACAAAGGTTTTGATGCGGTTGTTGCCGAGAAACTTAAGCCAAGCAATATGGTAAAGAACCGACACCTCGCCAAGTCCATCTCTGACGCGTCTTGGGGTATGTTCTTTCAGTGGTGCGACTGGGTTGCAAAACGCGATGGTAAGCATTTCCATCAAGTGCCACCCCATAACACGAGTCAAACCTGTTCGGAGTGCTGTCAGAAATCCGAAGTTAAACTGAAGTTGTCTGAACGTATGTTCCATTGCAAATCTTGTGGTTTGAAACTTGACCGCGACCACAACGCGGCGATTAACATTCTAAATAGGGCGGCTTGCGCCCTTCGTGGAGAGGTATGGGATACCATCCTCTGTGAAACGAGAAATCAGTTGCTACAACTGGCTTGTTGGAGCTAACACCTCCTACAAGCCTCCTGCTTTAGCGGGGGGTACTTGACTAAGCTATTCACTACAAACCACCTTTAATCGTTCAAAGTAGCAAAGACACTTAGAATATCTTTGTAGAAAAAGACTGTATTCGAGAAATAGCCACTGAATTACTTAAGCAACGTGAGTTCAATATATGGATATAGTGCTTGTAGACCCCTTATGCTAATCGCTATGGAACCCCGGGTTGAACGGATAGCAACGGTGAACTTTATTATGCCCATAGCCCCTATTTTTCCAGTAGGCGACTCTCCGAAAGATGACGATTGAAACCCAACGCATTCTCATATCCATAGCGTTTGGCGTGTTGGGTTTCGCTATATCTATTTACACGGATGGCACATCGAAAATCGGCATTTGTCGTATAAGCTGGCGGGATCTTGGCATTTTACCGTTCTACCCAACCTACGGCCCCACCCCATTTTTATTATCGAACTCATGTTAGGCAAGATAAATTAAGTAAGAAAAATCCGGAAGTAACGTCCACTTTGCTGAAAAGATAACAGATTTGAGAAACAAAGTCAAGAAAAATCAAACCTCACTTCAGCGGTATTCAGTTTTCAGTATTCAGTTATCAGCAGTAAGTAATTAGCCATCAGCAGTCAGCAAAATAGCAATTAGTGTGATCAGCGGGTAGTGAGTGTCGCGACCCGGAGGTCGCTCCTACAAGAAGAACCTGTGAGCGGAAAACCGAAATTAAGGGAGAACTGAATGGCTCTGACCTCACTTACTCCCATTTTTTGTAGAAGGTATGTGATAGAAGGTATTTGCTGACAAATGGAAAATCTGTGGTGTTATGGTAGAATACCTCAAAGCGTTTTTTGGTATCCGCGGCTTTGAGATGCAGATGGCAGAGATGTCCAAAGGGCTTTTTATTTTTGACGAAATCCATTACCTATACAACGTGAGTTCGATAATAAAATTGAAGTTTACCCGTAGGTTGGGTAGAGCGGTGAATGACCAAGACCCGCTAGCCTATCAGGAAAATCCTGCTTTTCAATCACCGATTCGTGAAAATAGACACAGCGAAACCCAACAAGCAAAGGCTGCACGTGTGAAAATATGTCAGGTTTCTAACCTACACGCTTATCGCTTATGTCGAACTCACGTTATACACATCATAGTTGGCGAGGTTAGGAATGCAGGTCGCATTTGGGCACGTACGCCGCAAATCGCGGATTTTAAGAGGTTTCTGATCGTGTGATGTTTTAGTCCGGTAGGGACGGTATTTGTGTAGAAACTGAGTACTGAAAACCATTCCTCTGACTGCTGACAACTATTTCTCTGATCGCTAATTCAATGGAGGCACCCTCATGCGAATTAAAATCCTTGCCGATGTCGGGGACGAACTCACCCTCCCCGTTAACTACAACCACCTGCTCACGGGTGTCATCTACCGATTCCTCGCCGAATCCGATCCTGAATACGCGTCCTTCCTACACAACGAAGG